>JAFAVZ010000467.1 GCA_019242175.1 Acidobacteriota bacterium | reverse complement strand
CGCGAGAGAACGAGCGCGGCCACGCCCAGCACCACCGCCGCACCCCACCTCGCAAGCACGCTCGGCTCGGCGATCGAGCAGTCGCGGATGCGCTGGGCCAGTAGCACCGCGTGCAAGGCAACGAGGCCGAACACGGCGATGCGGGTCGCCCGGACGCGGAGACGGGAGTGCACGCGGAGAAGATACCCGAGGCGGGCTCTTCCAGGGTGGATGTTCACGAACGTGCGCGTAGGGCCGCGAGACGCGGCGGAGGCAGACGCGGCCTCGCACCTTCCTGGCCCGCGTTCTTTCGAGCAGTAGGCTGTTTTCTCGCGGCAGACTCCTGCCAGTGAGACGGGGCTCTTTGGCGAGGCGCAATCCGCGCAGAGAACGCACTGCAGCTCGACGATCGTCGCGCGCAGGCTCGTCGGGGGCTTCTCCGCGGCCATGAGCAGGAGGCATCGCGAACAGCGTTCAGTCGTCGAATTTCGGTGGGTCGACGGTGCCCGCGTGGGCGGACGCATTTTTGACGGCGCTGATATCCGGCTATATTGATTGCAATACTCAGCAACTCACCCATTCACACATTGCTCGAGGAGGCTGACTTGCAACCGATCAGGTGTCTCTCGTCTTTCGCCGTCAGCAGCATCTGCGACATCGGTTCGACGATGCGAAAGGTTCCCGGCCGAACGGCTGCCGAGGGGACGCTCATGACACGTCATGCGATCTTCCGACTCTGGTTTGCCGTTGGTTTCCTTCTTGCCCCTACGTCATTCGCGGCTCGAAACGACCGTTGCAGTCCGCCGATCGCGAACCAGGGTGCCGCTCCGTCGGTCTGCAGCGCGGTTTGTGCGAAATACGGAATGATCTTCGCGGGGAATTGGAGCGATGACTCCGGCGACCCGGCAGTGAAATCATGCCTCGCATCGGGCGCAGGGAGCGCTGTTTGCGGCTGCCAGTCGTTCTTCCCCGCTCCGACGGTTGAATTCGTCCGTGCGGCTCCGCCACCGCGGGTGCCGACCGGCCTGAAAGCGGCGTGCGTGCAAGGTCCGGAACCGCTCAGCAGCAGGAGCGACCGGTGCCCGATTCTCGCCGCACACGGCTTGACTTTCCGGGCGTTGAGCTACCTCAACCAGAGAGACGGAATGGCCATCGTCGGATATGACTCTCATGGGGACGTCGTGAGCCTCGTCGAAAAACCAGGGGCTCGGAATCTCTGGAACATTACGTTGGATACAGAAGGGAATACCGTTTCCTTCGTGGGGGAGTCCAGCAACGCCATCACGCTCGAACGGAAGGCTTTGTTCGTTCCTCAGGCAGCCGACGACTCGATGCTTGCGACCTACGTGCTATGGCCTACGGCGACCGGTGGTCGGGTGTCGTGGACGAACGGAGTCAGACAATTCGGAACTCCCGCTGTCTTCGGAACCAAACCGAGTCAGCTTCTCGATCCGTTCATCCTGCACAGCGCCGCCAAACAGCTCTGCGCCCAAAAACAGATGCCATGGTTCCATTTCGGCCAAGCCACCGGATCCTCTCCTTATTCGGTCGTCACATGCGTTGCGCCCCCGGCCCCAGGCGAACGAACGTACAACCAGGCGTTTGCGACGCTGATGGATGCGGCGATCAATAGCCACAGCTTGATGGCGGAACTGGCCACGGCGAAAACGGATGCTCAGATCATCGCTGTCGCGGCGAAAAGGGGGTACACGATCACTGCTGCCGACATCACGCAAAGCAGGGGGGCAACTCCTCCCACGACGCCGCGGCGACGCAATTGGACTACCCAAAGTGTGCGGGATACTCCGATTGACATGCCGCGTGATTGCGGCCGTCTAAATCAACCGCCGTGTGAGGCCTGCCGCGCGGATTTTTGCAACGAGCCGGGAAGGGAATGCTGGTGCGAAACCGAACAGTACTGTGAAGTAACTACAATGGGTCTCTCCATCGAGAATAACATCTGCGTGGGCCACTGTGGCGCGGGCATGACCTGTGGCGATTTTGTCATTAGGGAGGAATATAATGATGAAGGCACCGACGCCCTTGCGGTATGCGCCTTTGTCAGCTCTAAGAAATGCGCGGTTGGCATTCCTGACGACGCTCTCGCTGCCTATGAAGTGTTCTTCCGAGATGGGCTCGCCCGTTATAGGTCGACGGATACATTGGTGAATACGTGGACTGACACGCGAAAGCGAGGCCTGGAAACTTTATACGTCATCAACGCAATCGACAAGAAGATCTATATGGTCAACGTGGAGCACCGCTACATTCAGGTCCGAGGATCGGCCAATTGCGTCGGAGAAAGTAAAAAGGAAGGTGAGTCGACTGCCCCATGCAAGACGCCGCGGCTTACGACTCATGCCGGAATTCTGATGGGGTCGATCGCGCGCTTGCCGACTTCGGCTGATAACGCCGATTCCCCGTCCAAACGACGAATTTATCTGGTCGGTGCGGGCACGATCAGGGTGACCGATGGTGTCATTCAGTGGATCACCAATGACAGCGGCCATTTCCTGCCAACGAAGGAGGATCTGGATCATGCCATTACCTCGATGAAAAGCGCCGGGGCGGCGGGTTTCCCGGATAGCTACGTCCTGGCGCGTGTAGGCCGGCCCGGCGTTTATTGTCTGGCCACGGCTACCGCCGCGAGTCCCTGCCCGAAATGAGCTCCACCGGTTCAACGCGTGACCTCGTGGCTCGCGACGCTAGCGGTACTGCGGCGCGATCTCCTTAGGTGATCACGCCGCTCTTTCGCGGGTCCTCGCGGAGGGTCCTGTCTACTGCGTCGTTCGGGTTGCAGGCGACGCAGATTCTTTCCCGCTCAACCGGATCGAGGATCTGAACGACGATTGGGATCCGCTGGTCTTTCTCGCTCAAGTTTGCAATCAACTTCTTGAGATGCGGCGAATTACGCAGCGCGTGTTGCCGTCGCCCGCACCTATCGTGATGTCCTGAAAAAGCTCCTCCTGCTGAAGTTGGACGAGATCGGCGCAGAAGCGCTCCCGCTGAGTATGCCGAGCATGGACGGAGCTTCGTTCGAGCACAAACTGCATCCGGCGCGTCATCCTGCCGTACGGCGTACCTATGGGGATGAAGCTTTTGGAAGCACCTAAATCAGGTGTTTAGCTGTTTACGAGAGCTTGAAGGAGTGGCTCGTTTGGTAGCGCATACGGGATTCGAACCCGTGTTACCGCCGTGAGAGGGCGGCGTCCTGGACCCCTAGACGAATGCGCCGAGGTGCGGGGGAGCGGAAGATACAGCGAGGTAACTTCCGCGGTCAAGGGCGGTTAACGCGGAAGCCGCAGTGAAATTCCATCGGGGCTGTGGCATCGTGCCGGGCGCATGAAGCGCATCATCCTCGGCGCCTACGTCGTTCTCGCCGTCGTCCTCCTTCTCTCCCACGAAGGGTGGCGGGACGAGGCGGACTCCTGGCTCATGGTCCGGGACGCCCCCCTCCACGACATCCCGGTCATCCTCGGCCGAGCCGGCACGCCGTTGCTCTGGTACTCGGTCCTTTTGCCGTTCGCGCGGGTCGGGCTGCCGTATCTCGCCCAGTACGTCATCCACGCGCTGGTCGCCATCGCCGCGGTCGCGGTCTTCTTGCGCATCGCGCCGTTCCGGATGCCGCTCAAGGTCCTGATCGTCTTCTCCTACTTCCTCGGTTTCGAGTATCTGGCCGTCGCGCGGAGCTACGCGTTGATGATCCTTCTCCTCTTCCTGATGGCCTGGCGCTTCCGGGAGAAAGAGTTTCCGTGGCTGCTGGCGCTCTTCGTCAACACGACCGTCCACGCGCTCTTGATCGGCGTCGGCATCGCGGCGGTGATGGCGTGGGAGAGGCGGAAGTGGAAGCCGATTGCGATCGTCGCCGCCGGCGGGCTCCTCGCCGCGTTGCCGATCATCCTCAACCGCGGCGCGGCGAGCGTCGATCTGTTCGACATCATCCGTTGGAAGGCGCCGTTGCAGGCGATGGCCGGCGCATTCATGCCGACGATCACCGTCCGGCGCATGTTCCTCTTCGGCGTCTTCGCGTTCCTCGCCGCCGCCTGGTCTCTGCGCCGGAACTGGCAGGCGCTGGTGATCCTCGCCTGGTCGTGGGCGGCCCTCTTCTTCATCTACACGTTTGTCTACATCGGCGACCTGCGCCACTTCGGCCTGCTCCTGATGACGATGCTCTTCGCGCTTTGGATCGGGAAGCCGGAGAAGATGGTCGCCGTCGAGGCGATCCTCTGCGTGAGTTTGGCCGTCTCCGTCGTCGTCGCCGCGATCACCTGGCGCAAGGAAGTCACGATGGGCTTCTCCGGATCGAAGGAGATGGCGGCGCACATTCCGTCCGGCGACCACATCTTCGCCGCTCATCCGCCGCCCATGGCCGAATCGGTGCTCGCGTATCTGCCGCGCGACACGAGGTTCTGGTACCCGCCGCTCAATCGGCAGGGGAGCTACATGGAGTGGGACACGCGATTGCCGGTGGCGACGGAGGTGCCGAATGAGATCGCGGCGGCGCAGGCGCTGCGGAAGTTCGGAGCCGACCCGCGGCTCCTGATCCTGACGAACGGGCCGCTCACAAATCCGAAGCTGCAGCTGGTCTATCGGAACGAAACGCGGGTTTGGGCGAAGCCGGATGAGACCTACTGGCTGTATCGCGTGGCCGGCGACGCGAACGCCGCCGGCCGGTGATCTTCGCGATGCTTACTGCTGCGGAGCCATCGGGCTCAGCGAGTCGATGATCGCCTGCAGCCTCGCGCGCGCCGACGCTTGCTCCTCGAGCGTCCCGCCCATCAGGCGGATGACGTCGCGCAGCGCGGCGGTCACGTCCGGCGTCGCATCGCCGGCCTGGATCGCACCGTTCGTCTGGCTGCGGCGGGCGAGCATCGCCTGCTGCTCCGCGTTGCGCTTGTCCATCTCGCCCGGAAGCGCGAGCAGCGCCTCGTCGGTCAGGCTCTTGGCCGCGCCGCGATTCAGATCGCGCGCGGAGACGACTTCCCGGATCTGCAGCAGCCGCTGCGTAGCCGGGTAGTAGGGGCTCTTCGGATCGTCGACGAGCTTGGCCTGGAGCAGCGCCACGTTCGCCACCGCCTTCTTCTCGCCGTTCTCCACGCCGAGCTCCGCGGTCGCCTTCGCGCTCTTGCAGATCTCCGGCAGGGCCACGCCGTTCGTGTCGCCGGGGTTGATCCAGGCATTCACCGGGATCTCGTGATGCGACGTCGTGCCGTCGAAGGCGGTGCAGTCGACGATCACGTTGCGCAGGTAAACGCGGTTGTTCGCCGACACGAGGTTGCGCTTCTGGGGCGCCTTCACCTCGAGCCGGTATGCGTCCTTCGCCGACACGGAAACGTTCCGCAGCTCGGTCTCGGTGCTCACGCGCTCGATCGATTTCTCGTCCGCCGCGCGGGACGCCTCGATGCGCTGGAGCTGGGCCCACTGGTACGTCCCGTTGTCGCGCGGACCGCGCAGGCGCTCGAGATCGGTGTCGATGATCGCCAGCATCACCTGCCGGTTGTCGCCGAGGTCTTTGGAGAGCTCAGCGATGCGGGCCAGGGTGCGGAGATCGTGGGAGAGTTGTTCGACGTTCGCGTCGGACTGGGTGGGCGTCTGGGCCAGGACGGCGGACGCGACGAGCAAAAAGGCGAGAGAGAGCAGTGTGATTCTTTGCCGCATGAGTGCGGATGATATCCCGAAGCATGGCGCCGCACTGCCAGGCGGCGCCATCCGTTCGTCCAAGCCCGACGCGGGTTACTTCTTCGCGTTGAACGCTTCGAGGTTCTTCGCGTTCTCGAAGTAAACGACATTCCCCTCGGCGTCCGCGGCGATGATGGCCGTCGCCTTGTCGATGGTCTTGCCGCTCACCGGATCGACCGCGGCGCGCTTCGACGCGTCGGTGGCGAGCGTCTTCTTGCACATCTCGCAGCAGCCGTAATACGTCTTCCCCTCGACTTCCACGGCGATCTGGTCCTTCGCCATGTAGTGCTCGTTGATCATGCAGACCTTCTTCGACTCCACCTGCTTGACCGGCGGCTTCGCGTCGGCGAACGCGGAGAGGGCGGCGAGAAGGAGGGCGAGCGTCAGGGCAAACGTGCGCTTGTTCATGCCGCGCGGAACAGGGCCGCGGAGCCGGCGAATTCCGGCTCGGGCTGGCATTTCACACGCATTGTCGAACGGCGGAGGAAAACAACGCTATGCCCAATGCGATCACGATGTTGAAAGCCGATCACGTGGTCCTGAAGCGCATCCTGAAGCAGCTCAACGAGGTCACGGCCCCGAAACAGCGCGAGCGCCTCGTGGCCCAGTTCGAAAAAGCGATCAAGACACACGCCCAGATCGAGGAGGAAGTCTTCTATCCGGCGTTCAAGGCTCGCACCGAGAAGACGGACGACGTCGACATGTTCTACGAGGCCGCCGAAGAGCACCACGTCGTCGACATGGTGCTGCCGGCGTTGAAAGCCGCGAACCCGAAGTCGCCCGAGTTCGAGGCGAAAGCGAAGGTGATGAAGGACCTGATCGAGCATCACGTCAAGGAAGAGGAGACGGAGATGTTCGTGGCGGCGCGGAAGGTGTTCGAAGACAAGCAGCTCCGCGAGCTCGGCAACCTGATGGCGGAGCGCCGGGAGACGATCGAGGCGATGTGGGAAAGCCCGGTGCTCCGGCCGGTCAAGAAGCTGCAGGGCGTCGCCCACAAGATCCTGCCGACCAAGGTGAAGACCGCCAAGGCCACGGCAATCGCGAAGGCGATGGAGATGGAGGAGCGGTAGATGTAGGGCCGGCTCTCAGCCGGCCGCAGTCGAGAATGATGCGGCGGGCGCTGCCCGCCGCGACGTCGTTCATTGAGCCGGCTGGAGAGCCGGCCCTGCGTGCGCGAGGAAGCCCCGCGCCTCCTTGCGCAGTACCTCATCGATGTTCGCCGCCGTCGCGCCGGGCCAGTAGACCTGGTCGCCGAACTGCTCCAGTTCCGTCGCCGCCTGATGGAGTTTGTAGAACGGCCAGAGCGCATCGGGGTAGCCGAGCTCGATCGCCAGCTTCGTCACCTTCGCGAACGCCGTCCGCAGCGAAGCCGGATCGTGCAGCGCCGAAGTGAGCAGCTCCGCCACGTATGCGGAGACAGGGTCGGCGATCGCGAGCTCCGGCGCGCAGATCTCGTCGAGCGCGCAATCGCGCAGCCGGGACATCTGTACCGAATGGAACGGCGACGTCATGCCGGCGAGGATCAGCAACGACGTCGACTCCAGGCCGCGTTCGATCATTCCCGCCGCCCAATCGACGCATTCCTGCCCGCACGACCGTTGCGTCGCCCGATGCATCAGGATCTCCAGCGTCGAAACGCTCACCGTTGCAATGCCTCCAGCCACAGTTTCCTCACTTCCGAGGCGCCGCGCGCCGCGGGCTCGATGATCGATTCCTTCCAATACCACCGTTCGTCCTCGGTCGCCGTGACGCCGTGGCCGAGGAAGTGATGGTGGATGTCCGCGATGCGGATGCGCTGCGTCGCCAGCGACCGGATCCTCTCATTGATCTCCGCCAGCCAGGCGCCCTCGGTCGGCAGGCTCTTTCCTTCGAGCACGGACGTGCCGTCGCTCGGATCGTAAACCGTCGCCACGATCACGAGCCCCTCGTCCAGCGCCTCGAGGATCTCCGAGATGCGTCCCAGGATCGTCGGGACGGGCGACCAGCGGCTGCCGATCGAGAGCAACAGGTCGTTGCCGCCGGCGGTCAGCGTGATGATGTCCGCCTTGCCTCGCATCCGCGGCAGCTGCTTCTCGATCACATCCGTCGTCGTCGCCCCATCCTCGGTCAAGTTGGTGAACGTGATGCCGGGATGGATGTGCGCCAGGTCGCGGTCGCGAAACTCCGGCCAGACCTTGTCGTTGTTCCGGTAGAACAGCGAGGCGGCACCGAGGCGGTCGATGCCGGTCTCGGCGGCGGGATAGCGATCGATGGAAACGCTGTCTCCGAGGGCGATGTAGCGCATGAGGGCGGACTTTCTGTCGAAGCCTGACCGGCGAGCTCGAGCGCGAGGCCTCTCGAAGGCTTGGCCAATCAGCGCAGCGGGCGTGCCCGCTTAGGATGCCACGAGTCGGCGGCGGCGCGGCATCCTTACTTTGTTACATCCGCAACGCTCTGCATGACGCTGCAGCGCGTCGGAGATGGCGGCCTCGTCGACGTCGTTGGTTTCGAGCCAAAGCCTGCGCACGATCAGCGTCTTCCCCTCCGCCCGCGCGTCGATCCGGCCGATGAAGCGATCGCGATGGAGGAGTGGGCAGACGTACCAGCCCCAGATCCGCTGCGGCTCTGGTTTGTAGACTTCCCAGACGTATTCGAAGTCGAAGACGTGCGCGACGAGGTTGCGGTCCCAGAGCAATGCGTCGAGCGGACCGAGGATGCGGACGCGGTCGTCGTACGCGACGCGCTTCGTTTTCAGAAACTCCGGCGTCGCGAGGTACGGTCGCGACGAGCCTTCGATGAGGACCTCGACGAGAACGCCCTCCTCGATCAGTTCCTCGACGACGCCCGACTTGCGCGCCTCGCCGAGCATCGACCAGTTCGAGCCGCCGGAGCGCGCGAGGAGGCCCGCGGCGAGCACGCGTTCGCGCACGGCCCAGCGATCGAAGTCGCCCTCGGGCTTCGCATTCGCGATCTCTTGGCCGAGGGCTCGGGAAGGGATGTCGTAGAGCTTGGCGCCGTTCTCGGTGCGGCCGGCGATCACTACGTCGCACCGCGTCCAGAGGATCTCCAGCGCCATGTTCGTGGTTTTGCCCGTGCCCTTCCAGCCGGCCCAATCGATCGGCGCCACGTTGCCGTGATCCGTGAGCTCGCGTTGCGAGACGGGGCCGAGTTCGCGAACCTCGGCGAGCACCGCGTCGATGACCGACGCCGGCACGCGCTCCTCGCGCTCCTCGTGACGCCACCACGGCGCCTGCGCCTGGTGGCCGCGTTCGCGGTAATACGGAAAGGCGCGGGCGGGGAGGATGCAGCGCTCTTTCGCGAAGTGCTCGAACGCGTGACGCGGGAAGAGATGGCGCCAGACGTCGCCACGTTGGACGCCGTCGAGGCGGGCCATCACGACGAGGTCGGCATTCGTGCCGATGGCGTCGAGCGGATCGATCTGGATGCAGCGCAAACGGTCGAGCAGCTTGACGACGTTCGGCTTCGTTTCGACCTTGGCCAGCTGCAGGTGACTGACGAGAAGTCGCCGCGCCTCGGCGGGGGTCAGGGTCGTCGGCACCGCGACGTTGTACCATGGGCGCGTCCGGGTCCAAGGGATGCGACGCCTCGTCCTTTTCCTTCTCCTCGCCAGCGGTCTGGCAAATGCCCAGACACTGCCGCCGGCGACCTATCCGTTCCGCACGTACGGCGCGGAAGCGGGCCTCGGCAACCTCTCCGCCACCGCGCTCGCGCAGGACTCTTCCGGCTTTCTCTGGGTCGGCACGCAGGACGGTGTCTATCGATACGACGGCACGCGCTTCACGCGCTTCGGCCTCGACGAAGGGTTGCCGTCTACCTATGCGCTTTCGCTGCGCGCGGGACGCAACGGCGCGCTCTGGGCGACGACCGCCGCCGGCATCGCGCGTTGGGACGGCAAACGCTTTCGCATCGATGAACGGCTGCCGCGCGGCATCGCGAATGCGATCTCTGTTGATTCGACGAACAAGTTGTGGGCGGCGACGCCGCAAGGTCTGTACGTCGACGGCCAACGCGTCGAAGCCTTCGCGCACGAGCCGACGGCCGTCTGGTGCGATCCGGTCACGCACGACGTGTGGGTCGGCTCCGCCGGCGCCGTGACGCGCCTTCGCGAGGGGACGCAGGTCTCGTGGACGCTGCCCGCCGAACGCATCGACAACGTGGTCGTCGACGCCGAGCGCCGCGTGTGGGCGCGATCGGCGGCGCATCTGTGGTCGTTGCGCGCGAACGCGGCGCAGTTCGTCGATGAGTCGTCAGCTCTACCGGCGACGAGCAACACCGGCTACCTCGCGCTCGACGCGCGCCGCAACTTGTGGGTGCCAACCGATCGCGGGCTCGCCGCGCACGATGCGAACGGTTGGCGCGTGATCGGCGTGCGCGAAGGCTTGCCGACGGAATGGGCGCGCGATGTCCTCGAAGACCGCGAAGGCTCGTTGTGGATCGCGTCGCTCGGCGTCCATCGCATGCTCGGCCGCGGCGAGCTGGTGTCGTTCAAGCGCAGCAGCGGCCTTCCGAACGAAGTGACGTGGTGCTTCCTCTGGGATGTCGATCATCGGCTGCTCGTCGGAACGGACATGGGCCTCGCGCGTTCGACGCCGAACGGCTGGGAGGTCGTGCGCGGCACGGAGCAGATGCAGATCCGCAGCGTGCTCCGCGACGGCAACGCGTTGTGGGCCGCAGGCAACAATCCGCCGGAGATCGTCCGCATCGACAACCGAAAGTCGCAGCGCTTCCCGACGAACGCGCGCGCGATCCTCTCGCTGTTGCGCGGCCGCGACGGCACGATCTGGGCCGGCACGCGCGGCGCCGGCTTGCTGAAGAAAGCGCCGGACGACGCCGGCTTCACGCGCGTCGTGCTGCAGAACGACGACCCGACGGAAGACATCCGCCACGTCGTCGAAGACGCTCGCGGCCAGGTCTGGGCGAGCGGCGTCCATGGTTTGAGTTGCCTCACCTCG
>JAFAVZ010000118.1 GCA_019242175.1 Acidobacteriota bacterium | reverse complement strand
ACTCACTGGACCTTCGCTTCTTCACTCTCAGCCGTTCGCGGTTGTCATCCTGAACGCCGAAGAGCGTGAAGGATCTCCTGATGCAGGCGACACGCGTCCAGGCCGGGAGATCCTTCGCCCTCTGCGGGGCTCAGGATGACACTCCTGCCATCTTGCGCGGTGTCATCCTGAACGCCGGAGAGCGTGAAGGATCTACCGGCACGTGCGCCTATCGCTCGCATCAGGAGATCCTTCGCCCTCTGCGGGGCTCAGGATGACACTCCCCCAATCTTGCGCGGTTTGTCATCCTGAACGCCGAAGAGCGTGAAGGATCTCCCGGCACGTGCGCCTATCGCTCGCACCGGGAGATCCTTCGCCCTCTGCGGGGCTCAGGATGACACGGAAGGCCGCCTCCACGCCCGCCACCCATCGCTGAAGCGTCATGGTCTTTCGCCGGGGCCGGCTAGGCCCCGAAACTTGGCGCAGGTTTGGCCGACAAGCGCAGCTGGCCGTGCCCGCTCACTGCACCTTGGCTTCTTCCACGAGCACGGCGTACTTATAGCCGGAGCCGAAGTCTTTGTTCCGATACAGCTTGCCCGTGGCGGTGACGACGCTGCCGACGCTCGGCGAGTCTTTGCTCGTCACGGTGATCTCGTCTTCCTTGCCCGAGCCGTCGCGGAGATGGATCCAGTTGCGGTCCATGATCCCGCGCAGCACGCGCGTCACGGTGCCGCGCACGACGATCGGCTCGCCGTCTTTGATCGTGGCCTGGTTCGCCCAAACTTCGGCGATCGTCCTCGCGTGCTCGCCTTCCGCCTTCGTGACCTTCGCCGCGGCCGGCCGCGACGTCATCGGCGCCGGCATCTCTTCCGAAGACTCGACGCTGGTCAGCGCGCCGAAGATCAGGTTGTCGAACGTGCGCTTCAGCGGTTGCGACGCGAACCGGTCGGCGATCGTCGACGGAGCGATCGTGATCTTCGCCCCGACCGGCAGCTCGGCCTGCCCGACGGCGGCCCAGCGGTCGCCTTTCGCCGTCGAGAAACGGATGTACGTGAAGCCGCCTGAGTCGAGCGTCTCGACGACGGTGCCGGAGATCGGCTCGTTCGACGCCTTCGTCAACGCGCCGTTGTGCACGGCGTCCATCGGCGCGCCACTGTGCGCCGCGTCAAACGTTGCGCCACTGTGCGCCGCATCAAACGTTGCTCCGCTGTCCGCGCTCGTGCTGATGGGCGGGTGATTGGGCGGGAGGGCGTCGGCCGATGCCGTGGGGGTGGGCGGTGTGGCGGGCGGCGCGGCCACCTCCTGCTTCTTCGGGCAGGCGGCGAGCAGCAGCAGAGCGCAGAGCAGAGCAGATTTCTTCATCGCTGTTTCCACAAGTATCCGTCAACTTCAGCGCTTGATCGTCCTTCTCTTCAACGCCGGCGGCGGCGTGAGGCGCAGATCGGCCGTCGCCAGGCCGCGCGTCGCGAGGTAGAACGGGTTCGTCGTTCCCTGCTGCAGTCCGATCGCGAACGGCAGCACGACTTTCGCCTCGCCGCGCGCGGCGAAGTAGTCGAAGAACGCCATCTCGTCGTCGGTCAGCAGGCGATCGTGGGTCACGATCACCGTCGCGAAGCGGAAGCTCTTCTGCGACGTGGACGACGTCGGGATGCGCGGTCCGTTCGTAGTGATCACGTCCTGGATCGTCACCGTCGTCGCCGGCATCGTGCATTCGACGCTGCACGTCGGCGCGCCGTCCAGCACGAGCGCGTCGCGCACCTGCGCTGGCGGCAGGAGGCCCATGAGGTAGAGATCGAGATCGCTGAACCCCTTCGGCTGCGACGCCGGCAACGCGCGCACGCGCGCCAGCCCCGGACCGGCCGATTCGACCGACCACGAGAAGTCGCCGCCCGCGCCGTCGCCGGCGAGGCTGAATCCCATCACGCCACTCGCGAGGTTCGAATACGGCCAATGGGGCGAGCCTGCGGCCAGCCGCGGATTCTTCAGGAAGTTGATCCACTGGTGCCCGGTCTCATGCGAGAACGCCACCTCGGCGCAATCGAAGTAGTTGTCGAGAGGGAAGACGTTGATGCCGAGGAGCCGGCCGGCGCTGCCGTAGACGGCGGTGGAGTTGTTCGGGCCCAGGCCGGTGCCGGTCGCGTCGTTGCGCACGCCGATGTGATAGCGGTTGCCACTGCTCTTCGGGAGGCTGAAGACGACCTGCACGAAATCGAAGTCGTCGGGGAGGTACGTATAGAGCCGCTGCACCGCCGGCTGCAGCTCGCTGTCCGCCGTGTTGCCCGGCGGGAGCAGCACGTTGAGGATGCGCGGGCTCTGGCGCGCCGTCGCGGAGAGGTTCTTGACGGCGACTCCCGGGATGTTCGCGTCGATCACGTTCACGAACTCGTTGTACGTCGCGATGACCTGACTGCCGGCGAGCAGCCGCAGATAGCCGACGAAGTTGCGGTTGACGTCGCGCGCGTCGTAGCCGAAGAGCGCCTGCGCCGGCGTGACGCTGGCCCGGAAGACGCCGCTGCCGAGGGGCGTGAGCGTGATGGAGCTGCCGGCGGCGAGGTCGAGGCGCATCGCCGTGATGTTCGACGTCGCGGAAGCGCGCGCGGTGAGCTGGATCGGCGCGGTGCGCGTCGTGCGCATCGCCGCCACATCCCAGCTTTCGAAGTCGAGCTGCGCGTGAAGCGGGAGGGCGAGGAAGAGGAGAACGAGGAGGAGGCGGGCTCGCATGGGCGGCGCCATTCTACGCAGCGATCGGGCGCATCGCCGTGCGGAGTCTCACATCTCCTCCTCGCCTGTCCCGATCTTCCTACTGCGCGTCCAAACACTCCTTCTTCACCGCGACGTCGCGGCCCTGATCGACGAACCAGTCGACGGCCTGCATCGCCATCTTCTCGTCCGTGGGCAACGTGCTGTGCGGGAACAGCCGCTTCCCGGGGAACGTCCCGTTCCGTAACCGAGACGTGCATCCATTTTTCCGTCACCCGTTGTAGGATGCGCGCCTCGGTCCCGGACCATGATTTACGCGTTTGGCCCCTTCGAGCTCGACACGCGCGTCTTCGAGTTGCGCCACCGCGGAGCCGTCGTCGCCGTCGAGCCGCAGGTCTTCAACGTGCTCGCTTATCTCGCCGAGCATCGCGACCGGCTCGTATCGAAAGAAGAGCTGCTCGAGAAGCTCTGGCCGGATCGCTTCGTCGCCGAGACCACGCTCACCTCGCGCTTGAAAGCCGCGCGCAAGGCGGTCGGGGATGACGGCAAGGCGCAGAACGTCATTCGCACCGTGCACGGCCGCGGCTATCGCTTCGTCGCCGAGGTGCGCACCTCCGAAGGCGAAGAAGCAGCACCGATTGCCGCACGTCCCGCCGGTTTCGTCGGACGCGATCGAGAGCTCGCCCGGTTGCAGCGCGCATTGGCGATCGCGTCGGGCGGACAACGCCAAATCGTCTTCGTCGTCGGCGAGGCAGGCGCGGGCAAAACGACGCTCGTCGAGGCGTTCCTCGATCGCCATTGCAACGCGCCGATGTTCGTCGCGCGCGGGAAATGCGTCGAGCATCGCGGCAGCGGCGAGCCCTACATGCCGATCCTCGACGCCCTCGGTCGTCTCTGCCGCGGCCCGCACGGCACTCGCACGATCGATCTCCTTCGCCGCGAGGCCCCGAGCTGGCTCCTGCAGTTGCCGTGGCTCCTCTCGGATGAAGAAGCGTCGCTGCTCGCTGCGCGCGCGTCGGGCGACCGCATGCTCCGCGAGCTTTCGATGCTCATCGAGCGGATGTCCGAGGAGATGACGGTGGTGCTGCTCCTGGAGGATTTGCACTGGAGCGACTCCGCGACGCTGGAAGCGATCGACCTCCTCGCGCGGCACTCGCATCCGGCGCGGCTTTTGATGCTCGCGACGTTCCGTCCCGCGGAACGCTTGGCAGTCGCGCGGGAGCTGCGCGCTCGCGGTCAGTGCGAGCTGATCGAGCTGCCATTGCTCGCGCCGGACGAGATCGACGCCTACCTGCGCCAGCGTTTGCCCGGGGCCGCATTCGTGCGCGAGCTTGCCGCGCTGCTGCACGAGCGGACATCGGGCAATCCGCTGTTCGTCGGCAACCTCGTCGGCTCGTGGATCGCGCGCGGGTGGATTCGCGAACGGGAAGGGGAGTGGACGCTCGACGCCTCGTTCGCGACGCTCGAAACGGACGTCCCGGAATCGCTGCAGCAGCTGATCGAGAAACGCCTTGCGGAGCTCGACGCCGAAGACTGCCGCCTCCTCGAAACGGCGAGCATCCTCGGCCGCGACTTCTCGATCGCGTTTCTCGCCGCGACGTTGGGCATCGACGTCGACTCGGTCGAGCATCGCTGCGAGTCGCTGGCGCGGAGCGGCCGCTTCCTGACGCCGGCGGGAACGGAGCCGTGGGAAGACACGCTCACGTCGCGCTTCGCGTTCACGCACGATCTCTATGTCGACGTTCTGTACGAACGCGTTTCCGAAGGACGGCGGGTGCGGATGCATCGACAGGCGGGCGTTGCGTTGGAGCGCGCGTGGCACGGGCGAGAACGCGCCACGGAGCTGGCGTTGCATTTCCAACGCGCCCGCGATGACGCGCGCGCCATCCACTACCTCGGCATCAACGCCGACCAGGCGATGCAACGCAGCGCTTATCGCGAGGCCGTACTGCACTTCACGACCGCACTCGAGCTGGTGGCGCGAATCGCGCCGTCGGCCGAACGCGATCGCACCGAGCTCGCGATCCGATCCGGGCTCGCGCCGGCGCTCATCGGCACGCGCGGTTGGGCCGATGCGTTCGCGGAAGAAAACTACCAACGCGGATGCGAGCTCGCGCGAGCGCTCGACGATCGCGCCGCGCATTCGCAGCTGCTCTATGGCCTTGCCGCGATGCATGAATACCGCGGCAACTACCGCGTCGCGGAGCGGCTCACGCGTGAACGGCTGGCATTCGACGGCGATGAGGAGCTCGCGAACGCGGTCGAGTCGCACGAACTGCTCGCCTGTTCGATGATGCATCAGGGCCGTTTCCCCGAATGCGTGCAGCACGGCGAACGCGCCGTCGCCGCGGCGGAGCGGAAGGCCGATGCGTTGGACCTCCACACGCAGCATGTCGTCGTCCGCGCCCACGGCTGGATGTCTCTCGCCCTCGTCTTCCTCGGACGCCACGACGAAGCGCTCGCGCACAGCAAGATGGCCGTGCGTCTGGCCGAGGGGCAGAGTGATGAGCTGGCGCGGGCAAGTGCGTTCATCCAGGCCGCGCTGCTTCATTTCCATCGACGCGAATCCGACGAATGCCGGCGTCTCTCGCGCGCCGCGGAAGCCATCGCGCTCGAACGCCGTCTGCCCTTCCACCTCTCCTGCGCGCGCGTCCTCCTCGGCTGGTCCTCCTCGCTCGACGGCGCGCATCACGAGGCGCTGCAGGGAGTGCGGGAAGGCATCCGCATGTCGCTCGCGATCGGCGCGCGGCTCGAAGTGCCGCTGTTCCTCGCCATCCTCTCCGAATGCCTCGGGCGCGCCGGCGAACGGAAGGAAGCGTTCGATGCACTCGACGAGGCGTTCGCGCACGTCGGTCGCGGCCGTTCGTTCTTCTACGTGCCGGAGCTGTACCGCATGAGTGCCGATCTCCTCCTCGCCCGCGGCGACCGCGACACGGCGCGCGCGGCGCTCGAAGAGGCGCTCCTGACGGCGCGAGAACAGGAGTCGCCGCTCTTCGCGTCGCGCGTCGCCGAGTCGATGTGGCGCGTCGCCGACCGGCCCGCGTGATCACTTCATCGTTACGACCACGCGCGGCTTGCCCGGCGCGTTCCAGGCGTCGGCGATCGCGGAGAGCGAAACGGTTTTCGTCTCGATCTGTAGCTTCTCCGGGACGGCGATCGTGAACACGCTGCGGACGGCATCGAGCAGGCGCGAGTAGGGGACGCTCTTCGCGCCGCTGCCCATCAGCTGGATGGCCGAGGAACGCAGAGCGGCGCCGGGGAGGTCGATCGATTCTTCGCCGCTCGCGCCGCCGATGTGGACGAAGCGCACAGGATGCGCGTCTTCGATCGAGCGCGCGATGGCGATCATCACCGTGCGCGCGGTCTTGCCCCAGAGGTAATCGAGCACGACGTCGATGCCGTGCGACAGCTCGCTGATGAGCGCGCGCTCGTAGTCCCCGCCGATCGGGATGACGGCGTCCGCGCCGAGCGATGCGAGCTCGGTTTCGTTGCGGCCGGTGGCGATGACTTTGGCGGCGCCGAGGTGACGCACGGCTCGCCGCGGCGAACTTGCCGTTGCTCCGGCAGAGCGGCCCGATCCTCTTCGACCGTTTCGACCGCCGTTTTCGGGAAGGGTTGGAGCTGATCGTGCGCGGCGCGAAGCCGCGCGGCGAGGAGGCGTAGCTCCCCGCCGCGCGACCGGTCGTCACTGCGGCTGGACGACGTAGAAGTGGGCCTGATCGACGGTGGCTTCGATGGTGCCGCTGTCGTTCAGGGAGAACTGCGGGAAGATGTACTGCAGCTGCTGGTCGTGCGTATCGAGATTGAGGAAGACGTCCACGACGTTCGAGGGATTCACCGGGAAGCTCTGGCAGACCTGCTCCGGATCCTGGCTGTTGAAGTAGTACGCGATCGCGCACGCGGTGAGCTCGCGGCCGGGAATCGTCGAGCTGTCGACGCGCACCCGCGCGGCGAACGAAACCGATTTCGCGAACGGTCCCGATCCGTATCCGTAGGGGAGGAAGGCCTGGATGCGGCCGTAGCTGTTGACGCTGATCTTCATGCTGCCGGTGCCGATGATCGGATTCGTGGTCGTGTGCTCGACGGAGCCGTCCGACGGACTGAACGGACTCCAGCCGAGATCGGCCAGCGCGTTGTCGAAGCTGTTGTTCGTGAGGCGATCGACCATTTCGTAGCCCGACGGCACTTCCGGCAGCTGGGCCTCGAAGACCGTGTAGTGCACGTCGTCGACGGTCGCTACGATGGTGCCGCTGTCATTCAGCGCGAACTGCGGGAAGAGATAGTTGAGCTGGCGATTGTTCGTGTCGAGAGCGAGGGAGACGTCGACGACGTTCAGCGGATCGACCGGGAAGTTCTGGCAGACCGACTCCGGCACCTGGCTGTCCATGAAGTACGCCACGGCGCACGCGGTGAGCTCGCGGCCGGAGATCGTCGAGCTGTCGACGCGCAGCTTCGCGTTGAGCGTGACGTAGCGCGCGTTCGGCCCCGAGCCGTAGCCGTACGCGTAGAAGTTCACGACGCGGCCGTAGCTGTTGACCGTGACCTCGAGGCTGCCGGTGCCGGTGATCGGCGCGACGGTCGTCTGTTCGACCGCCCCGTCGCTGGGGCTGATGGCGGCGAAGCCGAGCGGCGCGTTGGCGTCCTCGAAGGTGTTGTTGGTGACGAGATCGACCGGCGTCGGCTGGGCCTGCGCGGCCGAGAAGGGCAGAAAGGCGAGGGCGATGGCGAGGAACACGAGTTTGAGCCTGGTGGGGGACATCCGTTGTTTTCTCCTTCCGTCCTCGGCGAAATTGCCTCGGACGAAGAGGCAAGTTAGGCGCGGCACGGCAGGCAGCCATGGAGGAAGGATGGAGAATTCATGCAGGCTCACCCGGCCAAGAAGAAATCGATGTACGGCTTGCCCGGCTTGCAGTCGGTGAGCGTCGAGCGGAAGTCGTCGCAGCGGCTTGCGCAGATTGCGGATCGTCGCGGCGTCGGGAACGTTGTTGTACGCGCCCTTGCACGTCGAGACGCGGCGGATCGTTTGCGCTGGGCCGGCCGTTCCATCGGCAGGAGCTACACGCCGGTCAGTTTCCCCGCAGGAGTGCAGTCGCTGGTAGGGAAGGAGTCTTTTCCGTCACTCCCTGAGTGGAGGAGCTGATGAGCCTCTCGATTCTGGCGATCAAGTTCAATCACGACGCGAGCTCCGCGACGCACGACGCGTTGAACATCCGCATCGACGCGAGCCGCACGGTGGCCGTTCCGGAATGGACCGGCAGCGAGACGTTGCCCGCGCAGTCGCCGGCGGCGTATGCGATCCGCGCCGTCGGCAAGAACGCCATCACGGTGCAGGCGCGGTTTCAGATCGACGCGCCGGTGAAGTTCCTGGAAGTGCGCGCGCTCTTCATCGCGAAGCTCGGCGTGCCGAAGACGCCTCTCGGCGATCTCGCGCCGACGCAGATCGTGTTCAACGCGCAGGGCCTGAGCGGCTTCGTCTCCTTCACCTGCCTCTCCGGCCTCGGCTCCACCGTCCGCGCGAAGAACATCGAGTGGCGTTGGCAGTTCCGCACCGCGCCGGACGGCGCGTGGACGACGTTCGCCGAGACGCGGCATCGCATCTACGTCTTGCTCGAAGTGCCGACGGCGCCCTGGCAGCAGGCGCCTTACGCCGCATCGAATCTGCAGTTACCGTGGACGGAGGTGCTCGACATCGCCTGCGTTTGGGCGGCGAATGCTTCGACGCTCGACGCCGCGGCGGGCCTCATCACCGACCACATCTACGCGCTCGGGCCGGGTACCGTGACCTACGATTGCCCCGGCTTTGGCGCGTCGCATTACACGAGCGGGAGTCTGTTCAATTGCACCGCATTCGTGGACCGCGTCAACGGCGGCGCCGGCAACGGGATCTATGTGAACTGCACCGATTGCTCGGTCTTCACGTCGACCTTTGCGAACATCCTCGGTTGCGATCTCTGGCAATCGCGCATGGAGCAGAATTTCCAGCTGAACGAGATCCTCGCCATCGGTTCCAACGTCTGGCAGACGGCGTGCGGCTGGGGCGCGTTCAGCTATCACGAGGTGGCGTGGAAGAATCAATGCACGCAGGCGGACGCGGTGTTCGACGCCTGCCTGCAAGTCGACGGCGACGCGAACCCGACGGGCGGCAATTCGCACGTGCCGTTGCTGCCGAAGAATCTGGTGTTCGGCGCGACCGGCGCGGGCCTCTATCGCGATCGGCTTTGCACGCCGGCCGGGCGGCCGCTCTGCAATCCGGCACCGTCGACGCGCAAACGGCGCCCGGTCTTCTGAGAGGAGCATGGCGATGGCAAGCGAGACTCTCCGGTTTCTGGTGCAGCGCTACGGCGCGGACGAGTGGCTCGACGCGGAGTCCGCCCGCGAACGCACCGCCGCGCGCCGCATTCCGCCGCAGATCGAAGGGATGCGCTCTCTTCGCATGCAGGAGATGACCGTGCCGGCCGAGGCGATGGATGTGGCCGGATTGTCGCGGGAGCTGGCGGCCGCGCCGCGCTCGCCCATCTACTACACCGACTCGACGTGGACGCCCGAGGAAGAAGCGGAGAGCCCGCGCCGCCTCGTGCACCTGCGCACGTTCGAGTGCGAGTCCGGCGCCGCGGCGCGCGCGCAGCTTCTGCAACTGCTCGCCGAGATGCAAGGGCCCGCGCTCGAACGCACCGACGTCGCGGGAGACGTGGCATTCGCGACGCGCGGCAACACGCTGATCGCCGGCGTGAGCGGGAGTGAGGCGTTTCTGCTGAGCAACGGGGGCGCGGAGTTGATGGATTTGTCGAGGATTGCGGCGGAGCTGTTCTAGCGCGTCGCAACGTAGGGCCGGCTCTCCAGCCGGCCCGATCAAGCACGGTCGCGGCGGGCGGTGCCCGCCGCATCATCTTTTGACTGCGGCCGGCTGGAGAGCCGGCCCTACGTTTTTTGACAGTTAGCGCGTCTTCGCCAACGCCGTCTGCAACTCCGCGATCGCCTTCTGGTTCGAGCTTTCCGGATGGCGACGCGCCTCTTCTTCGTACTCCTGCAACGCGATGGTGTACTCGATCGCGGCGTGCTCCTGCTCTCCGCTCTGCGCGAGGAAGTCGCCGAGCGTCTTCCGGCGGAGCGCGTAGTTCTCGCGATAGAAGTAGTTCGCGGGTTGCAGCGACACCGCTTTGCGGACGTCGATCAAACCGCTGCGGATCGCGCCTTCCCAGCCGGGCGCATCGAGGCGATGACGCACCACGCCGAGGCTGCACTTGGCGTTGCCGAGGGACCAGAGGTATTCGGCGTTTGCGGGCTCGTGTTGGGCGAGGCTTTCCGCCACGACGATCGACTCCTGGATAAGTCGCAGCGCGGCCTCGTAGCTCGCCGGGCGCTCCTGCTCGATGAGCGCCTGCGCGAACAGGTTGCGGATCTGGAGCAGCGCGCCGTTCGCCTGCGTCTGTTGCTCGGGCGGCGCGAGCCACGCCGCGATCTGCATCGCGTGCATCGATGCGCTGAGCGCCGCGAGCCGTTCGTCGCGTTTGCCCATGTCGCGATCGCAGAACTGCACCTGCCGGTACGCTTCGCCGAGCTGTTCATAAGTTCGATAAGACGCCGGCCGGACGCGCAACAACTGCCGGAACACCGACGCCGCAGCGGCGAACTCGCGCGCCGCGGCGGGAGGATCGTCGGCGATCGTCGCTCCCTTCGCCATGCGCGCACTCGCCTCGGCCTCCAGCTTCGTCACGACGTCGGCGCGTTGCTGCCGGAGACGCGCGCTCTGGCTTCGCGCTTCGGCTTCCTTCTTCGCCGCGGCTTCGAACCCGGGCGTATCGCCGGCGGCGCGGAGCAGCGTTCCCTCGCGCGCGATCGTTGCGGCGAGAA
Organism: Acidobacteriota bacterium; assembly: GCA_019242175.1. Classification (GTDB taxonomy): domain Bacteria; phylum Acidobacteriota; class Thermoanaerobaculia; order Gp7-AA8; family Gp7-AA8; genus JAFAVZ01. The sequence continues at coordinate 7,727 of JAFAVZ010000118.1, read as the reverse complement.
CGTCGTAGTGCAACTCGTTGGCCGGATGCGACGCGCTCAGCGTCGTGGCGACCACGATCGCGCGTTGCAAGGCTCGTTGTGCCTCCGTGAGCTGCCCGAGCTCGGTCAGGATGTCGCTCTCTTCGCCGAGGAGGAAGATGGCGGTGAGGTCTTGCTCGGCATCGGCCGGATCGCGGCCCGTCTCCTCGTTCGCCTGTTGCAGACTCCGGATCAACGCCAGCCGTTCCGCCGCCGGCGCGTGGCGTTTCTTCAGGATGGTGAACCGGAGCCGTTCGGCTCGCACGAGATCTTCGCGCAACACTTCGTTCGTCGTGTCGCGGGACGCGAGCTCGTTCAACGCTGCGCGCGCCTCGAGCGCGATCGCTTCCGCATCGTCGAGATCGGGCGTCGGATTGCACGTTCCCGGGCGCTCGTGGCACTCCACCATCCCTTCGGCCACGAGCATCTCGGCCGTAGCGCGTTCATGCATCCAGTCGGTGTTGTTCGGATCCGAGCGCCGCAATTCTTCGAACTCCGCGAGCGCGGCGCGGTAGTCGGCAAGCGCATCGCCGGGAGATTTCCGCCCGCGCGCTTTTCCTCGTCCGCCGAGCGTGACGAGCGCGTTGCTCCGCGTCGCGAGCGATGCCGGCTGCAGCCTGCGAGCCTCCGCTGCGAGGGCGGCAGCGCCTTCCAGGTCTTCATCCACATCGAACAGCATGCCGCGCAGATAGGCCGCGTTGCTGAGAATCCGCAGCGCGGCCGGCGCGGGATAGGGCGCGTCTCTTCCCGCGAGCGCGCCGCATCGCGGAGGCGTGTCGCCGCGGCCGAACATGATCTCCGAGAGGATGGTGAAGACGTCGTCGAGCGCGGCGGTGGCTTGCCGCGTTTGTCCCATCCGCATCCGCGTCTCGACGGTGAACAACGCGCTGTCGGCCATGCTCGTGCAGTCTTCGCGCACGACGCGCGGATCGCCCGTGGCGTTCGCGACCTGGCGCCAAATCACGTCCGCGTCATCCACCACCGGCATCGCCTCGGACAACTTGCCCTGGCTGCCGAGCGCGTTACCCAACCGGTCGTGCGTGCGGGCGATCTCGCGCTGAGCGTCCGGATGGGCATATGCGTATTCGAAGCTCGTCAACGCCTGGCGATAGAGCGCGACGGACTGCGCGAGATTGCCCGCCGTGCGCTCGATCTCGCCGCGATTGCGCAACGCCAGGCCGCGCGTCAACGCGCTGCGCATGTCCGCGCTGTGCAGGTCGACCTGGTTCTGCACCTGGACGAGCATCGTGCTGCTGCCGATGTCGCGCACCTCGCCGAGAAATTGCTCGCCGAGGAGAAAACCGAGGAGGCTTTCGGCGCTGTCGCGCTCTTTCTCGACCGTGCGGTTCCACGCGAGCAGCGCGGCGACGATCAGGAAGATGCCGAGGAAGAGCGCGACCGCCGAGACCGTCCACAACGTCTGCTTGAGCGCCTTCGGCAGACGGCGTCCGCGCGCGGCGAAGACAGAGTCCGCGAGGCGGTCGTGACTCAGCTCGTAGAACGTGCTCTCCATCCGCCGCACTTCGCGCAGGAGGCGATCGTGGCTGAGGCGGGCGAGCGTTTTCTCCGAGACGTCGTAGTCGTCGAGGATCTGTTCCTTCTCCAGCATCAGGCGCTGGCCGGCCGCTCCGAGGAGGCCTTCTTCGCACAACGTCGCGGCGCGTTTGCGCTCGACGGGGGAGGGGATGTGCGAGAGTACGTCGCGGTAGAAGTTGGAGAGGACGGCGGCGAAGGCGTTGCTGCCTTTAAAGTCCGCCATCGTCAGCGTCACCGGTCCACTCTGCGTAGATTCCTTGCGTTCGGCGAGCGCTTCTGCATGCCGCGCGAGAAGCTGCAGCTGGAAGGGCTCGATGACGTCCGAGCGCCCTTTCAGATACGTCAACATGTTGTCGAGCGCTTCTTCGTCGAACGCGAACGGCTTCGTGGCGTACGGCGTCTCGCCGTTCGCAGCCAGGAGCTTCGCCGGCTCCAGCACGGCGTCGCGCGCGTTGTCCTCCGACAGCGGTGCGAGGCGCAGCCGCTCCTGGAAGAGGCCGGGGATGTTCGCGCTGAATTGCTCCAGCGCGCCGAGATTCGTTTCCTTGAGGCTGATGAGGAGCTTCACGTTCGGGCGTTCGACGCGTTCTGCGCTCGGCCGCTGCGGCGGGATGCCGGTCGCGAGCGCGCCGAGCTCCGCGGCCAGCTCGTCGCGGAACGCCTGGTCGTGCAGCGTGAAGACTTCCTCGAACTGATCGAAGACGAGGACCGGCGTGAGGAGCAGATCGTTGCGCCATGCGGTCGTCGCGGCGAGCAGCTCCCACAATCCGGCGGGCGCTTCGTCATCGATGCTGATGCCTTCGTGCACCACGCTTTCGCGCAGCGAGCGCGCGACGGCGTGGGTCAACGATTCCTGCGGATCGTTCAGCCGGATCATCACCGGCAGGAACGGCTTCGCACGCAGCAGCGGAAAGAGTCCGGCTTGCAAAAGCGACGTTTTGCCGAGGCCCGATTCGCCGAATTGCAGCAGGAGCGGCACGCTGAGAATGCGAAGGTAGAGCTCCTCGGTCTCGCGCTTCCGGCCGAAGAAAAGCGCCGCGTCTTCCGGGCCGAACGGGCCGGTTCCCGGATATCTCCGACGCGGCGCACTCATGCGACGGCCTTCGATCCCGCGGTGAGCAAGGCGCGTCGCCGCCAGTCTTCGAGGATCGAGTCGGCCAACGCGTCTTCGCCGCCCGGCACGTCGATGTCGATGACGTGCAGATGCGCGAGATCGCTGAGCATGCCGCAGCTGCCGCAACGGACCGGGATCACGAAGCGCAATTTGTCGCCGTCGTACTCGGCCATGCGCGTCTGCCGTTGCAGCGCCTGCGCGATCTCTTCGTGAAACACGCCCTCGGTTTGCGAGAGCATCTCGCCGCTCTGCAGGACGATCACGTAGTCGACGACGTTGCGGATGACGCGGGTGAGGTTGCGGCTCCAGTCCTGGCCGGCGCGGAGATCCTGGCGGTCTTGCCAGACGTCGATGCCGCGCGCCTGCAGACTGGTCATCAGCATCTCGACGCGGTCGCGGTTCTCGCTCGCATAGCTGATGAACGCGAGCGGCCGTTTTCCGGATGTTGGTGCGGCAGCGACGGTCGGCGGAGCGATCGTCGGCGTGGCGATGCCGGGATGCGTCTTCTTCCGGCCGCTCGATTCGTACGTGTCGGCCAGCCGCTTGGCGAACGTCTCCCACTGCAGCGGACGGAACTCGATGAGGCGATCGCCGGAGAAGAATCCGACGACCTGTTGCCGATCCGGATGCTCGAAGAACGGCGTGTCTTCGAACGCGATCGCCTTGCTCTGCCGGCCGTAAACGTTGAGCACCTGGAGCAGGACGCGCAGATACCAGTTGTGGAATCCGAAGCCGAGGAAGAGGAAGGACGTCGCTGGATCCGCGAGGATCGAGCGCACCTGATCCGGCACGGCCGGCGTGCCGCGCACCACGGCCACGAGGAACTCGATCAGATCGCCTTCGGTCAACACGAGCGACTTCGCTTCCTCGTGATGGCCGAAGAGGTGATAGACGATCGGTTGCTCCGGACTCGGCGTCGTGAGCCGCGGCGTCGCGATGGGACGGAAGCTGTAGTAGCCCTTCTGCGGCGACTTGCCTTCCGTTTCGGCGAAGGCCTGGAACATCAGGCTGTCCGGCGACGCGCTGATGCAGAGCCGGAACGGCAGCTTCGCGAGCTGGCGATGAAAGTCGGTGGTGACGCCGGCCTCTCGGTCGTAGAAGTCCTGCACCGCGATGTCGAGCTCCACGCGATCCTGCCGCGCGCGTTGGAAGAGATCGGCCGCGCGGTGCAGGCTCGCATCGCCCGGTCCGCCGACGCTGCCCATCAGCTCCTCGGCGAGGAGAACGTCGAACGGCGTGCGCTCCGGATCATCGAGGCGAAACGCGACACGCGGGCCGAGGACGAGGACGCAGTCTCCTCGGTTGATCCTCTCGACCAGTCCGCGCAGCTCACGCTCGTTCTCCACCGACACCGCCTTCCGTTGGAATGGATTGCAGGTGGAGATTCTAACGCTGCGGCCTTCCGTCCTGATGCTCCCGCCCCGATTCCGGAGCGGGAGCATCGACGGGTTCAGGACGTGCGGAGCGCGACGATCGCCGCGGCGCTGATGCAGACCGAAAGCAGCAGCAGCGCGAGCGGGGAGAGCGCCGGGACTTTGGCGCCGCCGAGAACCGTGAACGTGGTCGGATCCGCGGCGCCCGGGGCGGACGGATCGTCCGTGAGCGCCGAGGCGTCGTTGGTGCCGTTGAGATCGGGGTCGTAGTGCGCCATGCCCTGGTTCGAGATCGTCGCGCCGGGCGTCGCGGAGCCGTTGATCGTTGCCGAGATCGTGATCGTGACCGAGGCGCCGGCGGCGAGGGAGCCGTTCCAGGTGACGGTCCGCGTCGCCGTGGTGGCCACCGCGGTGCCAAAACCGACGCGGGAACGGAATCGTTGAGCCCGCATTGCACCACAGAAATGGAACCCGTCGAAAGCGAAAACGACCGTTCGGTTTTGGCGGCATGAGTTACCATCGCGCGTTTCCAAGGTCCGAAAAATGAGCACGAACAAACCACTCGCCTGGCTTGCGATCCTTTGCGTCCTCGTCTCTCCCGGCACGCTTCCTCTCTATGCCGGCTTCGGCGGCACCGATCTCGTGCTGCCCGCCGTCGGCCGAGTGCACGGGGCGAATGGGAGCGAGTACTACACGACCATCTGGATCACGAATCCGGGAAACGAGCCGGCGGACGTCGCGATCTCGTTCCTGCGCAGCGGCGGGGGGAATCAGAATCCGCTGACATTCACCGATACGATCGGCCCGAACGCGACGGCGACTTACGAGAACGCCGCCGAGACCCTCTTCCACGCGGAAGGCAGCCTCGGAGCGGCCCGCATCCGGTCGTCGAAAACGCTCATCGCCTCCGCGCGCATTTACAACCAGTCGCCCGGACAACCGGAAGCGGCGACGCAAGGCCAGTTCAGCTCCGGCATCCCTTCGACGTTCGGCCTTGCGAAAGGGAAGTCGGGCGTGCTGCAGGGCGTGCGGCAGAACGGCGATTTCCGCTACAACCTGTTCCTCGTCGAGACGTCCGGGAATCCGGTCGACGCGGAGATTGCGATCAGCGATGACCACGGCGTGGTGCTCGGGTCGACGCATGTGACGCTGCAGGCGTGGGAGCCGCGTTCGCTCTCCATCAACACGATCGTTCCCGGTGCGCTGCAGGACGGAACCGCGCGCGTGACCGCAACGGACGGCAACGGCCGCGTGCTCGTGCTCGGGTCGCAGGTCGCGAACGTGAGCCAGGATGCGTCCGCGTTCGAGATGGCGTTCCCCGACGAGTTGCTCGCGGCGGGTGGCGCGACGGGCGCGACGGGTCCGACGGGTCCGACCGGTCCTCAAGGTGCTCAAGGTCCCGTCGGCTTTCAAGGATCGGCGGGTCCTCGCGGCGCTACGGGCGCGACCGGACCGACGGGCCGGACCGGAATCACCTGGCGCGGTCCGTGGAACGCCGCTACGAGCTACGCAGTCGATGATGCGGTGAGCTCGAACGGCTCGTCGTACATCGCCGTGGCGAACAACATCAATGAGATGCCCGGCAGCGGGCCGAGCTGGCAGCTGCTCGCGCTCTCCGGCTCCACAGGTTCAACGGGTGCGACCGGCGCGACCGGCAACGTCGGCGCTACCGGTCCTACCGGCGCAACGGGAGCCACGGGCGTGACGGGGACGACCGGCGCTACCGGATTCACGGGTGCGACCGGCCTCACCGGCTCGACTGGCGCCACCGGGGTCACAGGCGCGACGGGCAACACCGGTGCGAGCGGACCGACGGGCGCCACCGGCGTCACGGGCGACATCGGCTCCATCGGATCCACGGGCCCGACCGGCGTCACGGGAGCCATCGGCGCGACCGGGGCCACAGGCGCGACGGGCAACACCGGCGTCACTGGAAACACGGGCGTGACCGGCCCCACGGGCAACACGGGTGCGACGGGCGTGACCGGATTCACGGGTCTGAGCGGCTCGACGGGCGCGACCGGCAACACGGGTGCGACTGGTCCCACAGGCAATACGGGTGCGACGGGCGCGACCGGATTCACGGGCCTCAGTGGCTCGACGGGTGCGACCGGCAACACCGGCGCGACCGGCCCCACAGGGAACACGGGCTCGACGGGCGCGACCGGATTCACCGGTCTCAGTGGCTCAACGGGTGCGACCGGCAACACCGGTGCGACTGGTCCCACAGGCAACACGGGTGCGACGGGCGTGACCGGATTCACCGGGTTGAGCGGCTCGACGGGTGCGACCGGCGCGACGGGAGCCACCGGCAGTACGGGTATCACCGGTGCGATCGGCATCACCGGTGCGACCGGTGCGACCGGTGCGACGGGCAACACGGGCGCGACCGGTTCCACCGGCGCCACCGGCAGCACAGGTTCTACGGGCGCCACCGGCACCATCGCCGCCGCAGCCGCGGGCGGCGATCTCGCCGGCACCTATCCGAACCCCTCGATCGCGATCACGGCGGGCACGAACATCGTCAGCGCGATCAACGCCGGCACGGCGACCATCAACACGGCGAACGTCGACGGCGACGTCGAGCTCGCGCCGGCCGCGCAGCAAACGACCTCCAGCACCAACACTCTCATCAACCTCGGCCTCGTCAGCAGCGCAGGAACGCTCGGCATCCGCAATCAGAATTCGCTGCTGAATCTGACCGCGGCCGGCCAGTATCCCGACTCGAATACCTACAGCCAGTACCAGCACTTCTTCCGCGTCGACAACACCGGCGGCTTCCTCGCCGTCGGCCAATACGACGCCGGTGCCACCGAGCCTCCCATCTCCATCGACGACAACAACTACGCCGGCCAGACCCGCATGATGTGGTACCCGGGCCTGGCCGCAATCCGCGCCGGACGCGTCATCGGCACGGAGTGGGAGCAGGCGAACATCGGCAGCTACTCGGCAGCCTTCGGCTACGGATCGCGCAGCTCCGGCGACTACGCCTTCTCCATGGGCGAGCGCGCCGTCGCCGCCCAAAGCTGGTCGTTCGCGGCCGGCCGCTACAACACGGCCAGCGGAGCGAGCTCCGTCGCCCTCGGCGAAGGTGCGCATACGAACGCGCGCCAAGGCTCCTTCGTGTTCGCCGACCGTTCTTATGCGGGCAACATCTGCGACAACGGCACGCTCATCTCGCCGTACGGCCTGAATGATTCCGGCTGCACCGCCACCGGCGGCGTGAACACCCTCGTTCGCGCGCCGACAAACAACTCCTTCACCGTCCGCGCGTCGGGAGGAACGAGCTTCTATACGAACTCGACGTCCACGACAGGCCTGCGCCTCAGCTTCGGCGCGGGCTCGAACAACCAGTACGGCAGCTTCGTGTGGAGCGACCGTTCGTCGGAGACGCAGGTGAGCCCGACGGCGCAGAACCAGACGATCTTCCGCTCCAGCGGCGGCTTCACGATCTACACCGACGCCGCGACCTCCACCGGCCTGACGGTGGGGCCGGGCGGCGGGTCCTGGAGCTCCGTCTCCGACCGCAACATGAAGGAGAACTTCGCGGACGTCGACGGCGAGGAGATCCTCCGCCGCCTCCGCGAAGTCCCGATCCTGAGCTGGAACTACAAGACGCAGCCCTCGCGCATCCGGCACATCGGCCCGATGGCCCAGGACTTCATGGCCGCGTTCCGCGTCGGCGA
>JAFAVZ010000007.1 GCA_019242175.1 Acidobacteriota bacterium | reverse complement strand
CCGTGCCGTGCGCCGCGATCTCGCGCGACACTTTGTAGCCCTCGAGCACGTGCTGGAACTCGCGCACTTTGAATCCGAGCTCGTCGCCCAGGCCGAGGAGCATGAGGATTTCGTCGGAGCGATAGCAGTGGGAGTGGACGTCGACCTTGCCGCGCAGGATGTCCGCCATCTCGTCCATCAGCAGGTCGCGGCGCGGCGGGATCGGCGTCTCGCCGCGTTTGCGGCGCGCGTCGTAGTCATCCCACTTCGCCATGTAGTCCTTCGCGTCGAGGAACGACTTGCGGATCACTTCCTCGACACCCATGCGCGTCGCGGGATACGGCTGCTCGATGCCCGGAGGCGGGCGGAAGTTCGAGGACTTCGGATTCTCGCCGAGGGCGAATTTGATCGTACGCGGGGCGTCGCTGACCGGCCACTCACTGATCGGATGGCCCCACTTCCATTTCACGATCTGGCTTTGGCCGCCGATCGCGTTCGCCGAGCCGTGGAGCACGAGCGCGGTCGTCGTGCCGCCCGCGAGCTGGCGATAGGAGCTGATGTCTTCGTTCGTGAGGACGTCCTGGATGCGCACCATGCCGGTGTTCGGCAACGAGAGCTCGTTGACGCTGCCGTCGACGCCGGCGTGCGAGTGGGTGTCGATGATGCCCGGCATCACGAACTTGCCCGCGGCGTCGATGACCTTCGCGCCGGCCGGCACGCTCACCTGCGCGTCGGGCCCGACGGCCGCGATCTTCGAGCCGCGGATGACGACCGAGCCATGGTCGATGCGTCCCTTCGTGATCGTGAGCACGGTGGCGTTGCGGATGACGGTGACGTCCTGGGCCCGCAGCGTCGAAGCCGCGAGGAGGAAGAGCAGGAGCGCGGGCGTCCCGCCCGCTAGCCGTCGGGCGTCTCGCCCGGCGGCCTTCCTGGTCGATTTCACGGCGGTATTCGCGGTCCCGCGGCACGAGACGTGCCGCGGGTCGCGGGCGAGACGCCCGCGCTCGATCCCGATGATGTCGTTCATTTCGCCTTGCTCCCCGTGAACTGGAACGTGCCGAGGTTCGTGCTCACCGTGCCGGTCATGGAGGTGCCGCTGACCGTGCCGTGGAACACCCAGTCGCCGGTCTCCTGCTGCGCCGTCTTCGCGGTGATCGTGAACTCGATCGTGGTGCCGTCGAGTGTGCCGTTGCGGACCTCGCCCGAGCCGCCGTCGCCGCTGAAAGTGCCGGTGACTTTGCCGTCCTCTCCGTGCAGCGTGGCGCTGATCGCGACGTCGCCCTGCGAGCCGCGCACGGTGATGCTCCACGTGCCGTCGATTGGTCCGGCCGCACCGCGTTTCCGTTCTGCAGCAGGCGTGACGTGCACTTCGCGGCCGTCGATGATCAGCCGTTTGACCTGCCGGTCCTTCGCGAAGATCGGCTTGTCGGTGACGACGACGTTCGCGATCTTCCCCTTCTCGAGCGACCCGAGCTGGCGGTCGACGCCGAGGATGCGCGCGGGCCACAAGGTCGTGGCGCGGAGAGCGTCATCGGCGGAGAGGCCGTTGTCCATCGCCTTGCGCACGCCGCCCGCGAAGTCGGCGGACTTCGCACCGCCGGTCACGAGCGCGAACGCCGCGCCGCTCTTCGCCAGCGATGCGGGCGACGTCGGCGCGAGCTGCCGATCGCGGATCACGCGCAGCGGCTGTTCCTCGCGGTCGTCCTTGTCCGCCGGCGCCTTCGGCCAGTTGATCGAGACGAAGAGCGGGATGTTTGCCTGTTTGAGCTCGTCCGGCATGCGATAGGCCTGGCGCGCGCCGGCGAGGATGAGCCGGAGGTTGAACTCGCGGCTGATGGCCATCGCGCGGCGCATCATCAGTTCGTCGTTCGCGTTGAACACCACCGGCAGATCGCGCCGCAGCACCTGACCCAGCGCCTGCGACGCGAGGTTCTCCTCGGGACGCCGATTCCCGGCCGGCGACTTGTCGTAAACGGTGCGCGCGGCCGAGTACTGCTGCGCGTCGAGCAGCGACTGGCGGATGTACGAGATCACGCCCATCAGCGAGTCGGGATACGTGTTCGACGGCCGCGTATTGAACGAGACCTGCGTCGTCGCCGGCGTCTTCACGACCCGCGATTCCGCACTCCCGCCGCCGAGGTTGAGGACGACGGATTGGCCGTTGAAGATCCCGTTCGTGGGCACGGTGGCGATCGTGGTGATGCCCGCGGAGCGCGCGGCATCGAGATCGTCATCGGAGAGCTTCACGGCGCTGATGGCGAGGAACGACGGCGAGGTGTCGGGAAGCGCCGGCCCTTCCTGCGCCGCGCTGCGCGCGCCGCCGCCGAAGCGTCTTCGTTGATTCCTCGCGACCGGAAAGCCCAACGACGACTGAGCGTCGATGAGACCGGGATAGACGTGCATCCCGCTGGCGTCGATCGTGGAGGCGTCTGCGGGCACCGGAATCCCGGCTCCCACCGCCTCGATCAATCCGTCCCGGACGATGACGACGCCATTCGCGATGTCCGCTCCGGCCGCCGTGTGCACGGTGCCGCCGGTGATCGCGTAGACGCCGGGCGCATCGCCCCAGGCCGCAAACGCCGCAAGGAAAAGGAGTACAACGGCCGCGTACCGCATCAGGGGCATCTCCACCTCCGCGGCGGTGGATGATATCCTCAAGTCGCAAGAAACGACCCCATGGTCCTCTTCAATTACGCAACGAAAGAGATCACCGCGAAGATCGTCTACTACGGTCCCGGTCTTTGCGGGAAGACGACCAATCTGCAGTTCGTCTACGACTCGCTGCCGTCGAACAACAAGAGCAAGATGCTCTCGCTGGCGACGAAGACGGACCGCACCCTCTTCTTCGACTTCCTCCCTCTCGACCTCGGCAAGATCCGAGGCATGCGCACGAAGCTGCAGCTCTACACCGTGCCGGGCCAGGTCTACTACAACTCGACGCGCCAGCTCGTGCTGAAAGGCGCGGACGGCATCGTGTTCGTCGCCGACTCGCAGGACTTCGCGCTCGACGCGAACCTGGAGTCGCTGCAGAACCTCGAGGACAACCTGAAACGCCAGGGCATCCGCCTCCGCGAGATCCCGCTGGTGATCCAGTACAACAAACGCGATCTGCCGAACGCGATGAACACCGCGTCGATGGACGCGGAGCTGAACAAGCAGAAGGTGCCGACGTTCGAGTCCGTGGCCACGACCGGGATCGGCGTCGAGGAGACGCTGAAGGGCATCACGCAGCTCGTGCTCGCGCATCTCATCCGCAAGTACGGGCTGGAAGGAACGGAGCCGATCGAGCGCGAGATCCAGATCCTGAACGCGCGCGCGTCGGACGCGCCGCCGGTCGACTCGCTTTGGGACGACGACCTTCCGCCGGTCGCGCCCCCACCTCCCGTCCCGCCGCCAGTCACCTCTTCCTCGCCCGGCTTCGTCGTCGACGACGCCTCGGACGACGACTCGATCCCGCTCGTCGCCACGGAGCTCGTCAACCCGTTCAACAGCGACTCCGACGACGAGGTCTCGGACTACTTCAGCACGCCCGGCCTCGCCCCCGTGGCTCCGCCGATCGAGGTGCCGCTCGCCTCGATCGAAATCCCGCTCCCACCCGGCATCCTCGACTCGCTCCCCTCCCTCGACTCCGCCCCGTCGGCAGTCGCCGCGCCGCCCGCTCCCCCCGCCGAGCGCCGTTCCGGCGACGGCCTCACGAAGGAGGTCAGCATCCCGCTGAACCTCTCCATCGACGAGCTGAAACGTCACCGCCGCCTCAAGCTGAAGATCACGCTGGACGTGAATCTTTTGCCGTGACACGCTGTTCGCCTTCACCGCGCCAAGCCTGGAGGAGTGGTCGAGTGGTTTAAGGCAGCGGTCTTGAAAACCGCCGTACGGGCAACCGTACCGTGGGTTCGAATCCCACCTCCTCCGGCGGGCACGGCCCGCCGCGCTAATGGCCATAGGCTTTGCGGCGCCTACTAGGGAACGGCCGGTCTGCCGTCCTGAGCCGTCGACACAGCCTCGCGATTCTCCAGGCGGCCCGCTGCGAACTTTTCGATGGAGCGTTGGAACACGCCGAGGATGCGTTGGGCCTTGCGATCGCTGAGTGCGGCAATCGCGTTCTCGCTCTCGCGCAGCGTCCGCAACGCTCGCGCATGTTCGTCCCGACTCCATGCTTCGGCGTCGGTCACCTCGAGCGGGATGTTGATCAAGCCCTTCGCGAGATCGTCGTCGAGGTCGCGGAACACGGAGCACCACGCGAGCGCATCGACGAGCGGCATCACCTCGGTCGCCCGCGTACGGCAGCCGGTGAGCTGCAGCATCAGGTCGACGGAAAGCGCGAACGTGCGGCGGTGATGCTCCTCGAGCGGCGCCGCGGTCCAACGCTCGCCGAGGCGGAGGCGGTCAAGGCGCATTTCGCGGATCAGGTCGAGGAACTCGTCCTGTGGTTTCAGTTCGCGGAAGAGCGCGGCCATCAAACGCGGCAACGGCTCGCGGGTGAAGCGGCGGGCGAGCAGCTCGTCGACGATCAGCAACGGGTCGCGTTTCGACGGGCGGTCGCCGTCGAGCAGATCGTCGATCCACTGCGCGGTGACGAACGCGAAGCGGATGACGCGCGTTCGTCGCCAATGCAGCAACGACGGCCCCCAGATCGCGAGGAAGATCACGAAGTAGCGCACGTGACGTCGCGAGAATCGCGCGCATTGCACGAGGCAACAGAGCTCGGCCCACACGATCTCGCGTTGGATGCACGCCCAGGCGAGAACGGCGCCGCCGAGAAGATCGATGAGCTGATGCTCCCACGTGAGCCAGGCGGAGGCGCTCACGAGAACGCACCACGTGATCCAGAAAACAGTCCTCTTGTCATCCTGAGCGAAGCGAAGGATCTCCTGGCTCTTGCGAGGAGATCCTTCGCCCTCTGCGGGGCTCAGGATGACACCTCTGCGGCGGCGGCCGTACACCCATGCGCACGTCACGGCGAACGCCACGTGGAGCGACGGAAACTCGTTGGCCTCGAGGTTCAACGCATCAGCAACGCGGAACGCGAGCATCGACACGGGCGGGCGGTGGAAGCTCGTCGTGAGCGGATACACGACGAAGAACGCGCAGGCGATCACCGTCTCCCAGCAGAGCGTCGTCGCGAATGCGCGCAGCTCGTCGCGCAGCAGCAGAGGCGCGACGAGCAACGCCGGGATGATCGTCAGATAGACATACGCCATCCACGGGACGAACGGCACGTGCTGTTCGAACGGAAAAGCCCACGACGGCAGCGACGCGCGCTGCATCGCGAGCCACGACGCGCCGCTGTAGCACACGCCGAACAGCACACCGAAGAGCAGGAAGCGTTTCATGGCATCGGGCGCGGGCCGCGCCACATCGAGAGATAGACGCGCCAGAACCGCGGCCGTTCCGCGCGTCCGTCGACGAAACGTCCGAGGTGGAGCCACGGGACTTGCGGGTGCTGATGGTGGGCGAGGTGATGGTGATAGTTGAGGAACAGCAGCCGCGTGATGGGATTCACGCGCAGGTTCCACGCGCCTTCGCGGACGTCGAGCGGCGAGAACGCGTGATCGGCGTACTGCAGCGAGCTCCAGTTCACGGCGAACGCCACGTAGCACGCGAGCCAACCGCGCCACGTCACGCCGAGCGCGAAGAAGAACGACGCCTGCACGGCGATCGCGAACAGCGCTTCGAGCCGGATGCGCGTGCGCGGCGCGTTGTCGAGGAACGCGAACACGGACGCGCCCCCGGTCTGGCGCGCGGCGACAAACGGCTTCGCGAAGAAGCTCGGCCAGAGCGCGAACATCACGGCGCCGACGGGCACGAACAGCCAATAGAGCCCGGTCAGGATCGAATACCACTGCGCGCGTTTCAGCCACGGGCGATCGCCGGGACGGAGGTAGTCGAACTGCTCGTGATCGGATCGGTTGTGGGCGTGGTGGCCGAGGTGGAAGAGACGCTGGAGTGACAGCGACGTGGGGAAGAACGCGGCGGCGAACGTACCGACGATCTCGTTCATGCGACGGTTGCGATGGGCAATGCCGTGCACGGATTCGTGCAGCAGCGAGAACATCGTGTTGTTCGTGAACGAGAATGCAATGGCGGCCAGCGCGAGCAGCCACCACGCGCCATGAGAAGCGCCGTGCGACGCGATGCGCAAGAGCGCGCAACACGCTGCCGCGGCGAGCGCGGTCAGCGCGACGTTCAGGCCGCCCGGAATCTTCATGCCCGCCGCGTGCGCCGTCCGACGAAGAAGCCGACCAGCAACGCCACGATCGCCGCACCGACGGCGGCCCACGTCGCCCACTGCTTCGTCTTGTTCAGGATAGGGTTGTCGAACACGTTCGCGGAGTAGTGGAAGTTCGCGATGAGCCAGCGGTCGCCTTCCTTCACGAGCGTGCAGCTCCAGCGGCCGTGGATGTCGAAGACCTGGCCGTTCGTCAGCTCGTAGTGATCGTTCGAGCTGCCGTACGCGATGCCGGTGTCGCCGCCGTGCAGGTCGGTGAGCGCGTCGGCCTCGAAGGACACCGTCAGGTTCTTGACGATGTGTCCCGGCGCGTTGAGCATCTTGTCGAAGTACGCGCGGATCTCCGCCGGGCCGTGGCACACGTCGCCGTTCATCGTCGTGAACACGACGTTCGGCGTGACGTTCGCGACGATCGTGTTCAGGTCGCGTTCGTTCAGCGCCTTCGCCATCGTCGCCTTCAGCTGGCGCAACGCCTGGTGCACCGGTTCGTCGGGATTCGGCGCGGGCGGCGCCTGGGCAATCGCCGGAAGCGTGGACATCAGCAGGAGCATCGGCAGCAGTCTTCTCATCATCATTCCTCGCTTTGATAGGCCGGAAGCCGGCACAGATGGCGGTAGGCGGCGTCGATCGTCGCGTCGTGCGGATCGACGTAAGGCTCGGGGAAGCGGATGCCGGAGAGCGGGCTGACGTCGCGCCGCAGGAACGCGTTGAACAGCGCTCGCGCCGCGCGCACGTGCGCGTGATGCAGCCCGCTTCTGCGCTTCGGCACGGCGTACAGCGGCAGGATCGAAACGCCGCCGTTGGGCCGCGGCCGGAGGCTGACCATGAGGTAACTCCGCGTGCGCCCGGCCGACGACTCGACGAGGAGCATCGAGGCCGTGCAGGTGATCATCACCTCGATGTGATTGCTCGAAAGCGCACGCATCGCGCGGTCGTGCCAGCTGCTGCCGATGACGGACGTCGCGTAGCGCACGACGAACGTCATCGGGCGGGGAAACGTCATCTCCGGCGCCGTGAGCAGCTCGCGATGATGCACCGTGCGCAGATGGGTCATGTCGAACGCGTTCGCGAGCGGCACGTACCACGGACAATCGAGGTCGACCTGCGCGCCGCTGAGAAACGCGAGCTCTTCGTCCGGCGGCGTGAACGTCGGCAACTCGGTCGGCTCGACGCCGGGATGCACGAAGATCATCCCGTAGCGTTCCATCACTTTGTAGTGAGCGCGCTGAAACGCCGCCGGCACACGCGCAGCATTCGCGATACGCACGCACGCGTCGCGATACTCCCAGTGATGCAGCGGGCAACGCAGGCAATCGCCGACGACCGCGCCATGCGCGAGATCGACACCCTGATGCCGGCAATGCGCCGGCAACGCATGCACGACGTGATCGTTCCGTCCGCGGAACAACACGAGCGGCAGATCGCCGAGCTGGAAGCGCAATGTGCGCCCCGGCTTCAATGCGCGTGACGGCGCCGCCATGTACCAGGCCGGCACCACCTCGGGCGGCCTCACGGGATGAGCGTCCTCGCGGCGTGCGCAACGTACGTCGGGATGTCGAGCGCCTGGCGGCGCAGATGAAAGGCGCCGAGGTAGGCGGTGTAGGCGAGCAATGCTCGCTCGCGCGCTTCTTTCGCCTCGAGCCCCAGCTCCCGAAACGCGGCGGTGAGGAAGCGGATGCGGCGTTGCGACACGCGGCGCAAAGTCGCGACGACCGCATCGTCGGGCGTCGCATTGAGCGCGATGAACAGCGCCTGGGCGCGGGTCAGCTGCATCGCCTCTTCGAATGCCGCGCGCAATCGCGTCGCGGGATCCTCGATCGCGGCGAGTGTCGCGAGCGTCGCCTTGTCAGCGAGCTCCCAGCGCGTGAGCGCGGCTGCGATCAATTCATCGAGCGAGGCGAAGTGCCAGTAGAAGCTGCCCTTGGTCACGCCGAGCGTCTGGGCGAGCGAGGGGATCGTCACGGAGCGGAGACCGCCGGCCGCGATCGCGTCGAGCGCAGCCTCCTCCCAATCCACCGCGTTGCGGGTGGGGACGCCGAGGCGTGTGCGTTGCGTGGCCATCGATGTGTCATCCTGAGGCGCGAAGACGCCGAAGGATCTCCCGGCACGGGCGCGGCTCGCCTGGAACCGGAGATTCTTCGCCGTCTCTGCGGCTTTTCATGACATCAATGTGGGGGCCGACTTCAGCCGGTCCCAGGATGGGCTGAAGCCCGTCCCCACGCCGCCACCCGTCCCCCGCGATGTCATCGCTTTCATCGAGAGTTGCGAAGACGCCAAGCCTCGTAAAGGCTTGGCCAACCAACGCGGCGGGCCGTGCCCGCCTCAGGATGACACCCACGCATTGACATTCCCGGGCGGCGGGCGTAGCTTCCATACCGGTCGGTATTGTACATGAAGATCGCCCTCATCTCCCCTCGCGGACCGCTCTACCGGCACCGCAGCGGCATCTGGAAAAAGTCGCTGCGCTATGCGCCGCTGACGCTCACCACGCTCGCGTCGCTCGTCCCGCCCGACCTGAATGCCGAGGTCGTTTTGATGGATGAGGGCATCGGCGACGTCGATCCGAACTGCGACGTCGACCTCGTCGGCATCAGCGCCATCACCGGCACCGCGCCGCGTTCCTACGAGCTCGCCGCGCAGTTCCGCGCGCGCGGCGTGCCGGTCGTCATCGGTGGCGTCCACGCGACCCTGATGCCCGAGGAAGTGATGCAGCACGCGGACGCAACGGTCGTCGGGTATGCCGAGGAGACTTGGCCGCAGTTGCTGCGTGACTTCGCGGCCGGCCGGCTGCAGAAACGCTACGACCAGTCGCCGCATCTGAAGCTGGAGAATCTGCCGTTTCCGCGACGCGATCTGCTGCCGGCGAAGGAGTACGTGACGCTGCACACGATCGAGGCGACGCGCGGCTGCATCCACAAATGCGAGTTCTGCGTCGTGCCGTCGGCGTGGGGAAGGCCGCTGCAGAAACCGATCGGCGACGTGATTGCGGACATCCGCCAGATGCGTCCCCGCAAGCTGATCTTCCTCGATCTCAATCTCATCTCCGATACCGACTACGCGAAGGAGCTGTTCCGCGCGCTCGCGCCGCTCGGCGTCCGTTGGGGCGGTCTCTCCACGACGATGATCGCGTGGGACGACGAGCTCCTCGATCTCGCCGCCGAAAGCGGCTGCTCCGGCCTTCTCCTCGGTTTCGAGTCGCTGAGCGACGGCGCCCTCTCCGAGACGCGCAAGCAATTCAACGATCGGGTCGACTACAAGACGGTGATCGAACGGCTGCACGCGCGGAAGATCGCGATCCAGGGCTGCTTCGTCTTCGGCTTCGACGACGACACGACCGACGTTTTCGAGCGCACCGCGCAGTTCGCGATCGACTCGCACATCGATCTGCCGCGCTACGCGATCCTCACCCCCTTCCCCGGCACTCCGCTCCACAACCGCCTCGGACGCGAGGGGCGTTTGCTGACGACGGATTGGAGCTATTACGACGGCCAGCATGTCGTGTATCAACCGGCGCGCATGACCGCCGACGAGCTGCAACGCGGCACGGAGCGCGCGTGGAAGATGACGTACTCGTACGGTGGCATCGCAAAGCGGCTCGCCGGCGCCCGCGTCCAGCTCGGCATCGCGATCCCCGCCAATCTCGGCTACCGCTTTTACGCGCATCATCTGAATCGCTACTACACGTGCGACTGGTCGCTGCCCGCCGGCCGTCGCGCGGCCTGATCCCATGCGCCTGACCCTCGTCCATCCCTCCATCGGCCATCGCATCGGCGAGAAGTACATCCGCACGTGGCAGATGGAGCCGCTCGCTCCCGCCGCGCTCGCGGGCCTCACGCCGAAAGACGTCGACGTGCGTTTCTATGACGATCGGATGGAGACGATTCCGTACGACGAGCCGACCGATCTCGTGGCGATCAGCGTCGAGACGTACACGGCGCGTCGCGCTTACGAGATCGCATCCGAATACCGGCGGCGCGGCGTGCCGGTCGTGATGGGCGGCTTCCACGCGACGCTGATGCCGGACGAGGTTTCGCAGTACGCGGAGTCGGTCGTGATCGGCGAGGCGGAAGGCATCTGGCCGGAGGTGATCGACGACGCGCGCCACGGCACGCTGAAGCCGATCTACCGCACGGCAAAGCGTCCGCAACTCGCGGGCATGTTTCCCGATCGCTCGATCTTCCACGGCAAACGCTATCTGCCGCTCGGCCTCATCGAGGCGGGTCGCGGCTGCCATTTCCGCTGCGACTTCTGCGCGATCCAGGCGTACTTCAACAGCACGCAGACGCGCCGCCCGGCAGACGACGTGTGCGACGAGATCCGGCGCATGCAGAAGCCGCTCTACTTCTTCGTCGACGACAACATCACGTCGAACCTGGAGCAGGCGAAGGAGCTGTACCGCAAGCTGGCGCCGCTGAAGATCCGCTGGGTGAGCCAGGCCAGCATCAACGTCGCATACGACGACAAGCTGCTGCAGCTGCTCAAAGACAGCGGCTGCCAGGGGCTGCTCATCGGCTTCGAGTCGCTGAATCCGGAGAACCTCCGGCAGATGCACAAGTCGTTCAACACGATGGGCGGCGGCTACGAGGCCGCGTTGCGCAACCTGCGGCGTTTCGGGATCCGTCTGTACGTGACGTTCATCGTCGGCTACGACGGCGACTCGCCGGCGGCGGTGCACGACGTCGTCTCGTTCGCGGAGCGCCACAACTTCTACATCGTCGCGTTCAATCACCTCACGCCGTTCCCCGGCACGCCGCTCTACGATCGGCTGCAACGCGAAGGGCGTTTGCTGTTCGACAAGTGGTGGCTCGATCCCGACTATCGCTACGGCATGGTGCCGTTCACGCCACAGGGGATGACGGCGAACGAGGTGAAGGAAGGCTGCATCAGCGCGCGGAAGGAGTTCTACAGCCTGCGCTCGATCTGGCGCCGCAGCTTCGACCGGATCAACGGCTCGTCGGCGTACATGTGGTCGAACTTCTTCACGATCAACTGGCTGATCCGCCGCGAGGTCACGCAACGTCGCGATTACCCGCTCGGCGACGAGGCGTTCCGCGGGCCGCTGTTGCGCGTGGGAGGGAACGCGTGAGCGTGGCGTTCTCCGTCGCGACGCCCGGCGACGATGCGGCGTTGCGCGCGCTGCTCGCGAACAGCGCGATGCCCGGCCGCATCCGCATCCGCCTCGAACGCGAGCCCGACTACTTCGCGGGCTGTGCGGCGATGGGACCCTTCACGCAGGTACTCGTCGCGCGGGACAGCGGCCGGGTCGTCGGCCTCGCTTGTCGCGCCGTCCGCCCGATGTACATCAATGGCATCCGGGAAGACGTCGGCTACCTCGGGCAACTCCGCGTCGATCCCTCTTACCAGGGCCGCTCGCTCGTCGCGCGCGGCTTCGCGATGCTGCGCGAACTGCACGCAGACGGTCGCGCGCGCGGCTACGTGACGACGATCGTCTCCGGCAACGCGCAGGCTGAAGGCGTGCTGGTGGGAAAACGGCGCCCGTCGATGCCTCGGTATCGGTTACTCGATTCGCTGTTCACGCTCGCGATCGGAGTGAAACGTAGGGCCGGCTCTCCAGCCGGCCCAATATTTGATGCTGGACCGGCTGGAGAGCCGGTCCTACGTTTTCTTGCTGCGCACGGTCCGCGGCGGCAGCTCTTCCCGCTTTTCGACGATCCGCCCGGGGTGGATTTCGTCAGCGTGCAGCGCGATGGCGAGATCGTCGGCGTCGCCGGTTTGTGGGATCAGAGTGCGTACAAGCAGACCGTGATCGACGCCTACGATCGCCTGCTCGCCACCGCCCGCCCGTTCTACAACCTCGTGACGCGAGGTCCGCGCTTGCCCCGGCCGGGAAGCGCGTTGCGTACGGCGTACGGCTCGTTCTTCTGCGCGAAAGACGACGATCCATCGATCGCGCGCGAGCTCATCGCGCAGCTGCTGCAGCTCGCCGCCGAACGGCGGCTCGATCATCTGCTTCTCGGTTTTTCGTCGCGCGATCCGTTGCTCGCCGCGGCACGCGCGTTTCGGCCGATCGAATATCGCAGCGACATCTACACCGTTGCCTGGGACGACGGAGACGACTTCCATGACCGACTCGATTCTCGACCTGCGCGCCTCGAGCTCGCCACGCTCTGAGCCGATCGCCGAAGCGGGCGCGGTGGTGCTGCGGCGGGATCTCTCCGCGCGCGACCGCGACGAGATGTTCGCGCTCTTCGCCGCGTACTTTTCCGGCACCGCGCGCGCCGTCTTCGAACGCGATCTCGAAGAGAAGGAGTGGGTGATCGTGTTGCGCGACGCGCGCGGTGCGATCGACGGCTTCTCCACGCTCATGCGCTTCGAGCACGACGGGCGCGACATCTTTTTCTCTGGCGACACGATCGTCGCGGAAGAACGGCGGGGCACGCCGGAGCTGTCGCGGCTTTGGGTGAATCACGTGCGCGCCGCGGCGCAGCGGACCGACGGCGAGGTCTATTGGTTTCTCATCAGCAGCGGCTATCGCACGTATCGCTTCCTGCCGGTGTTCTTCCGCGAGTTCCATCCGCGCTTCGACCATCGATCTTCCGAGCTGGCGTCTTTGCTCGATGGTGTTGCCGTGCGGCGTTTCGGTGATGCGTACGATCGCGCGACCGGGATCGTGCGGCTCGCCACGCCGTCGCCTCTGCGCGCGGCTTTCGCGGATGCCGGCGAACGCGCCGCGCACGATCCGCACGTGCGGTTCTTTCTCGAGGCGAATCCCGGCCACGCGCGGGGCGACGAGCTCGCGTGCATCGTGCGCGTGGCGGAGGACAACCTGACGCCCGCCGGCGCGCGGATGCTGCGGTGAACCCTCGCGCCACTGGCGTGGCGATTTGCGCCGCGATGGCGAACGCGGCGTGGATCGCATCGTCGTATCCCGAGGCGCTCGCGTTCCGCGCCGGGCTGCATCGCGTGGAGGAAGTGCAACGCGAGATTCTGCTGCGCATCGTGCGCCGCAATCGCGACACGCCGTTCGGACGCGAGCACGATTTCGCGTCGATCCGCAGCGTCGAGGATTACGTCGCCCGCGTGCCGTTGCGCACGTACGAAGACTTCGCGCCGTACATCGAGGCGAACGCGCTGACGGCGGAGCCGATCGAGCACTTCGAGCCGACGAGCGGCTCGACCGGCGCGACGAAGTTGATTCCGTACACGCGCTCGCTGCGCACCGAGGTGGCGCGCGCGATCGCCACGTGGATTGTCTCGACGTTCCGCGCCGAGCCGCGCGCGTTCAGTGGGCCGGCGTATTGGTCGCTGTCGCCGGTCGGCGTCGGACCGCGGGAGACGGCGAACGGGATCCGCATCGGCTTCGACGGCGATGACGAATACGTCGGCAAGTTCCGCGGCGCGCTCGTCCGCGCGGTGCAGGCCGTTCCCTCGTCCGTTCGCTTGATCGCGGACATCGACGCGTTTCGGCGCACCACGCTCGCGCATCTGCTGCGCAGCCATTCGCTGTCGCTGATCTCCGTCTGGCATCCGAGCTTTCTCCTGCTGCTCCTCGGCGACGAACAACCGGAGTGGCCGAACCTGCGCACGATCAGCTGCTGGACCGACGCCGGCGCTGCGCCCGCGGCCGCGGAACTGGCGAAGCGTTTCCCGCACGTGCGCATCGAGCCGAAAGGTCTGCTCTCGACGGAAGGCGTCGTCTCGATTCCCATCGGCGCCGCGGCACCGGCGCTCGCGTATCGATCGCATTTCGTGGAGTTGATGGAGGTAGGGACCGGCTTCAGCCGGTCCGGACGGGCTGAAGCCCGCCCCTACGTTCGCGAAATCGTGCTCACCACCGGCGGCGGGTTGTATCGCTACCAGACCGGCGACCTCGTGGAAATCGTCGGCTACGCCGGCTCGTGCCCGCTGCTCCGTTTCCTCGGCAGAAAACGCGTCGTCGATCACTTCGGCGAGAAGCTGAACGAAGTCTTCGTCCGTGACTGCTTCACCCGCACGTTGCCGCCCCATCGTTTCGCGATGCTCGCATTGGACGGCGATCACTACACTCTCTTCATCGACGCCGACGCACCGGTCGACGTTGCGCGTCTCGAGGACGCGTTGCGCGAAAGCTTCCACTACGACTACTGCCGCCGCCTCGGCCAACTCGGTGCGCTCGACGTCCTGCGCGTGCGCGAAGCCGACTACTTCGCGGCCATGACCGGCGAACAACGCCTCGGCGACATCAAGCCGCCGGCGGTCGACGCGCGGCGCGACTGGCGGGAGCGCTTCACTCCACGCCTTTGAGCCCGTCGGTCACCATGACGGCAGAGGCTTCGTTGACGATGGAGAGCACGGCGCGTTTGCCGTCGGGGGAGATGGCGAACGTGTCGGGTACGGCGTCGCTATCGAAGCGCAACAGCACGCGGCGGGTCGAGCGCGTATCGGTGTCGAACGCGAAGTCCTGGGCGACGAACGTGTTGCCGTCGCGGAACACGACGGTGTGCGTCGCGCCGAGCCAGCGCGCGCGGAGCATCCCGGTCATACCGTTCGCGAGCGTCTGCACGCGGCCGTTGCGCACGCTCACGACGTCCACCGCGTTGCCACCGCTTTCCTCCGGACGCTGGTAGACGGCGAGCTCCCCATCCGCGGAGATCGCGGGATGGATCGTCTCGCCGGCGAAGAGAATGTGCGCCTCGCCGCCGTCGCGCGGCACGCGCCAGAGCCCGTCCGTCTTCGGATTGCTCGAGTCGTACGCGACCCACTCGCCGGACGCCGGCAGCGACGGATTCTCGGCATCGACGCCGTCGCGCGTCACCTGCTTCGGCGCGAGCCCATCGGCCGTCGCGTGCCACACCTCGAAGTGCCCGCCCCGGTCGCTGCTGAAGAACAGCGTGCCGTCCGCGGCGAGATACGGATCCCAGTCGATCGCATCGTGATCGGTGAGCCGGCGCAGTCCGCCGGTGGCCAGCGTCAGCTCCCAGATATCGACGTTGCCGCTGCGGTCGGACGTGAAAACGACGCGTTGGCCGTCGGCGGAGTAGAACGGCTGGCGATCCATGCTCGTCCCGCGCGAGAGCCAGCGCGCGTCGGCCCCTTCGCCGCCGTCGATCGCGACTTCCCGCAGGTTCTGGCGCGTGACGTCTTCCGAGAACACGAGCTTCCCCGGCCCGGCGATGGCCAGCGTGTCGGCGGCGGTGTGCGCGTTGCGCATCAGCACGGTCGCATTGCCGCTCAGCTCGTGCAGCACGATCGCGGCGCCGCCGGAACGGCGCCGCAACATGCCGCTCGTCAATGCGTCGAGCTCCGCGTACACGACCGCGTCGCCATTGCGAATCCACGCGACGCCCGACAACAAGCCGTGCGGCTCGGAGCGCGCGAGCACCTGCTTGTCACCCGACGCGACGTCGACGACGAGCACGGAGCCGCTGTTCGTGAAATGCGGATTGCGGATGACGGCGATCGACGCGCCGTCCGGCGACCAACGGGGCGCGGTGAGATCGTCCTCCGGCGCGGCGACGATCTCGTGCAGATCGCTGCCGTCGATGTTCGCCACGCAAAGCGTCGACAGCCGCTGCTGTTTCTCCGCGCGGTTGCGCACGAACGCGATGCGTTTCCCATCCGGCGACCAATCGCCGTCGAACGCATTGTCGATGATCTTCCGCGGCTCGCCGCCGAGGGTTGCGATACGGTAGAGCGCGAAGGCGCTGTTGGTCGCACGCGTGAACAGGAGCTGCGACGCATCGGGCGAGAAACGCGGCGCGCTGTCGTTCGGCCCCGCCGTCACCGGCACCTCGGTTCCATCGGCGAGCTGTTCGAGCCAGATCCGGCTCCGCCCGTCGCGCGATGAGACGAACGCGAGCAGCTTCCGATCCGCGGAGACCGCGGGCGAGCCATCGCGGCCCGAATACGTGAGCGTGCGCAACTTCGCCGGCTCGGGAATCGGCCGGTCGAAGAGGCTGAAGCCAGCCGCAATCAGAAACGCGATCAGGACGAGACCGATGACCCACAATCGTCCGCTGCGCGGGAACTCGACGCGCGGCTTGGAGCGCTTGCGGGTGCGCGTCGGCGACGATCCCAACGTGCGCGCGGTGGCGTCCAGCGCGAACGACAAGTCCTTCGTCGACGCGAACCGGTTCGCCGGCTCCTTTTCCAGGCAGCGCTGCACGAGCAGCTCGACAGAATCCGGCAGCTCGGGCCGCACGAGGCTCAGCGGCGCCGGCTCCTCGCGCAAGATCGCGTGCATCGTCTCCACCGCCGACCGCGCCGCGAAAGGCAGCCGGCTGGTCAACATTTCGTAGAGGACGATGCCGAACGAGAAGATGTCCGACCGGTGATCGAGCGTCTGCCCGCGGATCTGCTCGGGCGACATGTAATGCGGCGTGCCGACGACGTCGCCGACCCGGGTCTTCATGTTCGGGCCGGTCTCCGCGATGGATGCGTTGCTCTTCGCCAGCCCGAAGTCGAGGATCTTCACCTGCTCGTCCTTCGTGACGAACACGTTCTCGGGCTTCAGGTCGCGGTGAATCAGCCCCTTCTCATGCGCGGCCGCGAGCCCGGCCGCGATCTGCGCGCCGTAACCGAGCGCCTTCCGAGCCGACAGTTTCCCTTTCTCGATCTGCTCCCGGAGCGTCTCGCCCTCGAGGAACTCCATCACCAGATAAGGCACGGATACTTCGTCGACGACCACCTCACCCACATCGAAGAGCGCGCAGATGTTCGGATGGCTCAGCGAGCTGATTGCCCGCGCCTCGCGATGGAACCGTTGCCGGAGCGCAGGATCGCTCCAGCCGGAAGGCGCCACGATCTTGATGGCCACGGCGCGCTCGAGCCGGGTGTCGGTCGCGCGGAAAACATGGCCCATGCCGCCCGAGCCGATTTCGGCTACGAGCTGATACGGTCCCAGCATCGTCCCTGCGGTGAGAGACATGAGCGCCGGGATGGTACCCGTTGCCGACAAAAAATGTAGGGCCCGCTCTCCAGCCGGCCCCGCATCGACCTCGGGCCAGCCGGAGAGCCGGCCCTACATTTCCGGTGATGCGAGGAATTGAAGTTCCGCGCGGCCGCATTTACCATTCCGCGCATTCGGCATCCTCATGGAGAGATGGGTGAGTGGCTTAAACCAACGGTTTGCTAAACCGTCGTAGGGCGTCAAGCTCTACCGAGGGTTCGAATCCCTCTCTCTCCGCCACCGGGCACGGCCCGGTGCGCTGGTTGGCCTAGCCTCGGCCGACCCTACTAGCGAGCCGGGATCCTCTCCAGTTCCGAAAAGCGACGAGCAACCGAGACGCGCTGCCGCGTTCTCCCTCCCCCAGCTCCCTGCCAACAGCCGACCAACAACTAATAACCATCATCGCGCATGCGTTTGCCGCAACTGCTCGACGCGACTTTTTTGCGCGTTACGGCGTAGCCAGCCCGATCCGTGGCACATTTCGTGAACGGATTTGGATGAGCCCAAGAGGCATGGAGAAACGGTTATCTGACCTGGAGGAAAGACATCATGGCCAACACCAGTAAGCGCGGTTTTGCATCGATGGATCCGAACAAGCAGCGCGAGATTGCCAGCAAGGGCGGCCGTGCCGCTCACGCGAAAGGCACCGCTCACGAGTTCACGACCGACGAAGCGCGTGTCGCCGGCCGCAAAGGCGGCGAGGCGGTGAGCCGCGACCGCGCGCACATGTCGGCCATCGGCCGCGAAGGCGGCCACAGCCGCGGAGCCCGCGCCCGCGCGGCGGCGTCCGGCGACGGTCGGGACATCCCGGGCAACAACAACGGCATCGCTCCTTCGACCTCGGGTGGCGCGGACTACACGCGCAACACCGACCAGAGCTTCGAGCGCCAGACGGTGAGCGAGCGCAGCGGCTTCGAGGCCGGCGGCAACCGTCCGAACAACAACAGCAGCAGCAACGATCGTCTGCGCAGCAGCAACGACACGCAGACGAATCGCGAACAGCCGTACAGCGGACGCGAGAACATCTGACGTCGATCGGGTCACGGGCCGTTCGCGGCCTGTGATCCGTCGCTTCCGTCTTGAACTACCCGTCGATCCTCGTCTGGGGCTTCGCCGCGTCCGTCGTGCTGCTCACGACGACGGTCGCCGGGCAATCGCTCGGCCTGACCCGGATCGACATCCCGTTCATCCTCGGCACGATGTTCACCGCCGACCGCGACAAGGCGAAGATCCTGGGCGTCGCGGTGCACATCGTGAACGGATGGGTCTTCGCCCTCGTCTTCGGTCTCTTCTTCGAGACCGCCGGCTTCGCCTCGTGGTGGTTCGGCGCGCTCGCCGGCGCGGTGCAGGGCTTCTTCGTCGCCGTCGTGCTCCTGCCCATTCTTCCCGGCGTGCATCCGCGCATGGTCTCCGACTATCGCGGCCCGGAGCCGACGCGCCTCCTCGAGCCGCCCGGATTCCTCTCCACGAACTACGGTCGCTGGACGCCCTTCGTGGCCGTCGTGGCCCACGCGCTCTACGGTCTCGTGCTCGGCACGTTCTATAAGATGTAGCGCATGGATCTGCGTTGGCGCGTCATCACGCCAGTCATCGTCGTCGGCCTCGCCCTCGGCGCTGCCAGTGCGGCCGGCATCACGGTCGGCATCGAGCATTGGGTCTGGATTGCCATCGGCGTGATCCTCGCGATCCCGACGGGCAATCAGCTGAAGCGCCCCGAGGCGTTTCGGAATGGCGCGGCGGCGGGGCTCATCGCCTGCGGCGGCGCGGCGGTCATCGAGGCGATCGCGCGGCCGTCGTTACTGCACTTTGGGCTGATCCTCCCCTACGCGCTCCTGGGCGGCGCGGTTTTCGGCGGCCTGACGTGGGGTGTCTCGACCGTCTTTGGCGAGTAGGCAAAGCGCGGCGTTGATCAGCCCGATGTGCGTCAGCGCCTGCGGGAAGTTGCCGAGGAACGTGCCGCTGGCGACGTCGACCTCCTCGGAGAAGAGACCGAGGTCGTTGCCGCGGGCGAGGAGCTTGCGGAAGACGACGTGCGCTTCGTCGCGACGGCCCGCCAACGCGAGCGCCTCCACGAGCCAGAAGCTGCACGCGAGGAACGCGCCTTCGCCCGGCGGCAGACCATCTTTCGTTTCGATGTCGTAGCGGTAGAGCAATTCGTCGCGGCCGAGGCGGGCGCGGATGGCTTCGATGGTGCCGAGCATGCGCGGATCGTCGGCGGCGAGGAAGCCGACGCGCGCGATGTAGAGCAGGCTGGAGTCGAGCTCGTCGCCGTCGAAGATGCTGACGAACGAGTTGAGCTTCGTGTTGAACCCGCGTTCGAGGACGACGCGGCGGATCTCTTCGCCCGTCGCGCGCCACACGTCCACCCGCTTCCTGCTGATGATGCCGTGCTCGGCGAGGCGCAACGCGCCTTGCAATCCGGCCCACGCCATCACCTTCGCGTGTACGTGTTGCTGCAGGCCGGAACGCTTTTCCCAAATGCCGCTGTCCGGCTCCTGCCACCGATCGACGATCGTATCGGCGAGGCGGATCAGCATGCGTTGGACGTCCTGCGACATCTTCGCGTCGTCGAGCTTGCCGCCCCGCGCCATCCACTCTTCGGCGGCGCCGAGGACTTCCGCGTAGATGTCGAGTTGGAATTGGTCGCGGGCGCCGTTGCCGACGCGCACCGGCCCCGAGCCCATGTAGCCTTCGAGATGCGTCAGCTCGTGCTCCGGCACGCGCGACTCGCCGAAGACGTCGTAGAGCACCTGCAGCTTCGGTTGGGTGAGGCGCGTGGCGTAGAGCAGCCAGTCGACGAATGCGCCGCCTTCGTCTTCGAAGCCCGCGCCGTCGAGCGCGGCGACGGTGAACGACGCGTCGCGCAGCCAGCAGAAGCGGTAGTCCCAGTTGCGAATCCCGCCGATGCACTCGGGCAGTGACGTGGTCGGCGCCGCGACGATCGCGCCGGACGGCGCGTGCGACATCAGCTTCAGGAGCAATGCGCTGCGCACGACGGCGTCGCGATACTCGCCTTGGTAGATGCACTGCTCGACCCATTGGCGCCAGAACTCGACCGTGCGTTCGATCGAGTCCGTCGCTTCGTCCCCGACGCGGGGCACGATCGCGGGCGAGTGGCTGTCGAACGCCAGCGCGAAATCGCGCCGTTCGCCTTGCTGCAACGCGAAGCGCGCCGAGGCCGTGTCGCCTTCAATCCCGAGCGCGACCTCGGAGCGGAGATGCACCGCGACCGGTCCATCGGTGCAGAAGATTTCGTCGCCGCGGATCGTGAGACGGACGGGAACCGCCGCGTATTGCGGTCGCGGCACGTACTCGACGACGAACGCCATCGAGCCTTCGGCGACTTCGACGCGGCGGAGCAGCTCGCGGAACGGCGCGAGGCGTTGCTTCTTCAGCTCCTCGCTCATCACCGGCATCAGATCGGTCAGCGTCGCCTTGCCGCTTTCCGTGACGAAGGTCGTCTCGAGCACATTCGTCCCGGGCAGATAGCGACGCGCCGCGCGGAACGGCGCGGCGGGACGGATCGAGAAGAAGCCGCCACGCGACGCGTCGAGCAGACGCGCGAAAACCGAGGGGCTGTCGAAACGCGGCCAGCAGAGCCAGTCGATCGAGCCGTGCGCGGAGACGAGCGCACACGAACGGGTGTCGCCGATCACCGCATACGCGGAGATGGGTTCATACGCGCCTGAAGGTGCGGATCCTTCGCCGTCTTCGTGGCTCAGGATGACAGCGGGAGTCACTTCCGCCATTTCCGGGAGAGCGCTACGAGCCCGACGAGCGCGCCGGCGGCGATTCCGAGCCCGAGCACCTTCGGCCAGTTGGGGAACAGCGGTCGTTTCTCGTTGTACCGCTCCTCGGGCAGCTCGCCGCGCGGCCCGGCTGGGCCTTCGCGCAACGCCATCTGCAGCACCTGCGCGAAATGCAGCGCCTCGCGGCCGGTCGACTGCGCGATCTGTTCGCGGCAGCTGAATCCGTCCGCGACGATCAGCGTGTCGCGCTCGGCCTCCCGCACTTTCGGCAACAGCACGCGTTCGCCGATGCGCATCGAGACGTCGTAATGCTCTTCCTCGAAGCCGAACGCGCCGGCCATGCCGCAGCAGCCGGAGTCGGGATGCTCGACCTCCAGCCCCATCTTCTTCATCAAGCCGACTTCGCCCGCGTAGCCGATCACCGCCTTGTGATGGCAATGGCCCTGCGTGAGCACTTTGCGCTCGAGGCGCGGCAGATGGAACGCGTCACCTTCGCGCGCGATGAATTCGCTCAACGTCATCGCCGACTTCGCCAGCCGCTTCGCTCCTTCGTCGTTCGGGAAGAGATTCGGCAGCTCGTCGCGGAACACCGAGATGCAGCTCGGCTCGAGGCCGATGATCGGCACGCCTTCGTCGAGCTCCGGCTGCAGCGCGTCGAGGATCTCGCGCAACTGCGCCTTGGCCATGCCGAGAAAGCCCCAGTCGTAGAGCGGGCGGCCGCAACAGAGCGGCTTGCGCGGAAGCGTCACGTGATAGCCCGCCGCCTCGAGCACTTCCACGGCCGCCATCGCCGTCTCGGGATGGAAGTGATTGTTGAACGTGTCCGGCCACAGCATCACGCGCCGCTTCGACTCGCGCGACTCCGAATGCTCGCGTTTGCGGAACCGCTCCTCGAACGTCGACTCCGCGTACCGCGGCATCTGCCGTTCCTTCGCGATATGCAGCAGCTTGCGCGTGAGGGGGAAGGCCATCATCGCGTTCGCCAACCCCGGCGCGAATTGCGCGAAACGCGACCAGATGTGGATCCAGCCCATCGCGTATGCGGCGAGGGGGCGGATGCGGCCTTCGTAGTAGTGCGAGAGGAACTCGGCCTTGTACGTCGCCATGTCGACGCCGACCGGGCACTCGCCCTTGCAACCTTTGCATGCGATGCAGAGATCGAGCGCGTCTTTCACCGCCTCGTTGCGCCAGTTGTCGGGGATGACTTCGCCTTCGAACATCTCGAAGAGCAGCCGCGCGCGGCCGCGCGTCGAATGCTCTTCTTCGCGCGTCGCCACGAAGCTGGGGCACATCGTCCCCATCTCCATCCGCCGGCATTTGCCGACGCCGACGCAGCGCAACACGGCGGTTTCCATCCGCCCTTCATCGTCCGGAAACTGGAAGTGCGTCTTCGGCGACCAGGGGCGATAGTCGCTGCCGAGGCGGAGGTTTTCGGTGATGTGGTAGGGCGTGATGACCTTGCCCGGGTTCATCTTCCACTCCGGATCCCAGAGCGACTTGAACTCCCGGAACGCGCCCATCAGCTCCTCGCCGTACATCTTCGGCAGCAGCTCCGCGCGCGACTGGCCATCGCCGTGCTCGCCGGAGAACGAGCCGCCGTAAGACACGACGAGATCCGCCGCCTCTTCGACGAACGCGCGCATCTTCGCGATGCCGTTCGGCGTCTGCAGATCGAAGTTCGTGCGCGTGTGGACGCAGCCCTGCCCAAAGTGGCCGTACAGATCGCCGACGTAGTGATAGCGGTCGAGCAGCTTGCGCAGGTCGCGGAGATAGCCGCCGAGCTTCTGCGGCGCGACGGCGGCGTCTTCCCACCCTTCCCACGTCCGCGGTTTGCCCGGCGTGTAGGCGGTGGCGCCGAGGCCCGACTCGCGGACTTGCCACACCGCTTTCTGCTCGAAGGGATCGGTGAACATGCGCAATGACTTCACGCTGCCGCCGATCTTGTCCATCATCTGCCGCGCGCGGTCGTTCGCCTCTTCCTGCGTCTCGCCGCCGAACTCGACGAAGAGCCAGCCGCTGCCTTCCGGCAGCATCGAGATCCCGATCGGATTCAGGTTCTTCGCGACTTCCGCCTCGATGAGCAGATCGTCGACGCCTTCGAGGCCGACAGGGCCGAATTCGAGGATGCGCGGAACGTCGTCCGCGGCGTGATAGACCGTGTCGTAGCCGATGAGCACGAGCGTGCGCGCGGGGGGCGAATGCACCAGGCGG
Source organism: Acidobacteriota bacterium (assembly GCA_019242175.1). GTDB lineage: Bacteria > Acidobacteriota > Thermoanaerobaculia > Gp7-AA8 > Gp7-AA8 > JAFAVZ01. Next base: position 18,082 of record JAFAVZ010000007.1, on the reverse strand, counting down.
CACTTCGCCTCGAGGACCATCACGCACGTGCTCTCGGTGCCGACGAGCGCGCGCGCGACGTGGAAGCCGTTCTCCGGCAGGAGCTCGTCGAGGTTGTAGCCGGAGACGCGGCGGGGGATGTTCGGATAGCGCTGGCGGATCAGATTCGCGTAGCGATCGCGGAGGCGCAGCAGGCCGGAGTAGATCTCGCCGCGCCGCCCGCCTTCGCGAAGGATGCGCTCCAGCTCTTCGTCGCTCGTCTTGCCGACGCGCATGCGGACGCCGTCGTACGTCAGCACGTCCAGCTCTTCGATGTTGTCGACGGTCTTGCCGGCCATCACCGCGTGGACGCCGCAGGAGTTGTTGCCGACCATGCCGCCGATCGTGCAGTGGGAGTGCGTGGCTGGATCGGGGCCAAACGTGAGGTTGTGTTTCTCCGCCTCGTTGCGCAGATCGTCGAGGATGATGCCCGGCTCGACGCGCGCGAACTTCGCCGTCGGGTCGAGCTCCACGATGCGGTGCATGTACTTCGAGCAGTCGATCACCACTGCGACGTTGCAGCATTGGCCGGCGAGCGAGGTGCCCGCGCCGCGGCCGAGGATCGGCGCGCCGTATTCGCGGGCGAGGGCGACCGCGGCGACGACGTCGTCCGCATCGCGCGGAATCACGATGCCAATCGGCACCTGGCGATAGTTCGACGCGTCGGTCGCGTACAACGCGCGCGACGCGTCGTCGAAACGGACTTCGCCCTTGACGTTGCGCCGCAGCGCCTCCGCGAGCGCTGCGGCTTCGACGTTCACGTGCTGGACGCGATCCTCGTGCTCGATCCGCTCCGGCACGGGACCGGAGCGGTGCAGGTCGAGCGGGGGAAAGCGGCGGACTTCGTCTCGCATACGCCCGCAACGCTGCGTGACGCATGCCCGGATGTCAAGGCATCCGCGATCTGCGGCGTCAAGGCATCCGCACCGTCACCCGCTTCCGCGACATCGAGTACGACTCCGCGCCGAGGTAGGTGACGGCGATGGAGCTCTCGCCGCGCACGGCCGACGAAGGCACGACGGCGATGAGATGCTGATCGTCGATCGGAATCGTCTCCTTCAGCGGCTGCCCGTCGAGCACGATGACCGCGGCGGCGTCGCGCAGGAGATCGAGCGGCCGTTCCGTGCGGACGTCGAGGATGCGCATGTCGCGGCTCGCGCCGGTGCGTTGCATCAGCTCCGGCATCTCCGCAGCGACGCGCACCGTTGCGGACGCGATCTCGATCGGGCCGTCGAAGTTCGCGACGTCTGCGCGCGGCGCCGCCGTCGCCCGAGACGCCGCCCGCAACTCCGCCCGCGGAGCCTCGGGCGCCACTTCCGGCGTTGTCGCGCAGCCGGCGATCAGAAGAACGAAAAGCAGCTCAGCGCGAGAACTCGACGTCGTCCACATAGATCTCTCCTGTCGTCGGGCTGAGGAAGCGGAAACGGATCGTGTCCACGTTGTCCAGGGTCAGTCCCGAGTTGTTGACGATGAAGGAATGGAGCGGGATGCGCACGGTCGTCATCACGTTCTTGATGCTGCCCGGATGCGCGTACGGTTTGGGGATGGCGAAGAAGCGTCCGGACCACGTGCCGATCGTCTTCCCACCGCCGACGAGCTCCACGAGAAAGTCCTGATTGCCCGCCGCCGGATTCGATGCGGCGTTCGTCTGCGCGACGCGGAACGAGAGCACTTCGTTGCCGGTCGTGTCGCGTTGCGCGGGAGGGACGGTGTAGGTGTATTGCGCGGTGCCGCTGGGCCAGCCGAGGCGCGTGACCAGCGTTTGATGCGGCGTGGTGGCTTGCACCGAGGCGAAGACCGAGCCGCCGCTGGCTACGCCGCCTCCGCCGTTGCCGGCGTCGAGCGTCGAATGCTGCGTCTCGTGGCGGAAAGCGTACGCCTTGCGGCCGGCCGTCGACGGAAACGTGAGCCGGCCGCGCTGCATGTCTTCATACACCGTCTCGTTGTTGAGGTAGGTGCGGGTGAATGCGGCGAGATGCGCCTCGCCGAGCTTCTGCTGGTCCGCGGCGGGGATGAAGTCGGGCCGCGGCGGCCAGGCCATGTGCGAGTCGCTGTAGTCGTCCCAATCCGCGGCCCACACGGTATTGAAGAAGTTGTGATTCGCGCCGTAGACCCAGATGCCGCTCTTCGTCGTGTTGCCGTTCACCGTCGTGCCGGCACGGTCATAGATGCGCGCGCCGCTGAGATCCTGCACGTCGCCATCCGCGGCGGGCAGGATCACGAAGTACGGCACGCCCGGAAGCGTGGCGCCGAGGTTGTCGACCGGGGCGATGGAGGAGACGGAGTTGATGGAGAACGGGCTCGGCAACTGCGCGTTGTGCTGGTACGCCACGACGGAGGCCTCGCCGCCGCGCGAGTGGCCGGAGACCGAGATCTTCGTCAGGTCGACGTGATTGTGAAACAGGCCGGCGAATGGATCGGGATACGTCGGGAACTGCGCCGCGTCGTCGAGATGCGACCACATCTCGAGATGCTTCAGGATGAGATCCGCGCGTTCGCTGATCCACGACGAGACGGGACCGGTCATGTCGTACGCGTCGATCGACACGGCGATGATGCCGTGGCTGGCCAGATCGTCCAGCAGGTGCATGTAGCCTTCGTGGTTCTTCGTCCGGTCCGGACACGTCGCGTGCGTGTACACGCTGCAGATCGCGTTGAACTGCGCCACGGTGATCTGTCCCAGCGCCTTCTGTCTCTGCCGGTCGTAGTACAGCGTGTTGTCCGTGCAGACGCGGCAGAAGCCGTGGTTGCCGTGCTCGATCACGAACAACGGATGCGCGCCCGGCGCCACCGGCGTGTTCAGGCCGGACGCCGTCGCCGGATAGCGCACGACCGCGCGCAGGTCGATGTTCTTCGGCCCGGTGTTGGGGTCGCCCATCGACGGGAAGAAGTCGTCGAACGAGTAGCTCGCCTGGCCGATCGGCGTCGCTCCCACCGCCCACGGATCCTCCGTCACCACGAAGCCTTTCTGGATCGCGCCGTCGAGGAAGTCGAGCGCGGCGTCGTACGTGCCATCGCCCTGCCACGCGGCCTGCGTGTTCGCCGGCTGCGCGCCGAAGTCGACCACGACGTCGTACTCGCCCTTCGGCACCGGCGCGGGCCAGATCTGCGTCTCGGAGACGTTGATGCAGCCGCCCTTCACTGGCATCACCTCGACGTGATTGTTGAGCGAGATGTCGGCGATCGCATTCGAGCCGCCCTGGTTCGGATCCCAGCCCGGCACGGTGCGATGATTCACGACGATGAAGCCGGCGTACTGCCCGCCCGGATGATTCGGCGGCACGTACGTCGGATCGACCGCCGCCCACACCGTATCGTCCGAGTCCGCGAACGAGTCGGCATATTCGAAGTAGGGGAAGCCGGAGAGCGGGCGGCCGGCGAGATCCTGCTGCGGCCCGCCCGGCGGATAGAGCAGATAGAGAATGAGGCCGGTGTCGGAGCCGAAGCTGATGATGTCCTTCACGTCGACGTGCTGCAGATCGGCGACGCGGCCGGTGACTTTCTGCGCGATGAGATCGTACGTGCCGCGCTGCTGATTCGGCGCGTCCCACGCGCGGACGAGAAAGCGTCCGTCGCTTCCGACGGTCACGCGCTTCGGCGCCGAGGCGAAGCCCGCGCCGGTGACGTCGGTGACGAGATCGCCGGCGAACCACGAGCGCTGATTCGCGACGACCGAGACGTCGAGCGTGTCGCCGGGCGTGAAATTGCGGCCGGCGATGAAGAGATCGCCGCCGTTCTGCGCCTCGAGCGCGTTCACGAGGCAGCCGCTCTTGTCCGCCGGATAGATGAGCGCGCTCTTGCGCGGACGGATCGGCAAGGCGAGCTCGAAACGGTCGCGCGGCGTGCGCTCGATGCGCTCGTCCGGCGACGGCTCGGCGACCACGCGCAGCATCCGTCCTGCGAGCGCCTTCTCCGCTTCGTCGAACGAGCGGAACTTGATCGGGCGCCGTTCGTCGGCCCGGCGCGTGGCGCAGCCGATGACGCCCGACTGGTACCAAAGCACGAACTGCGGAATCGCGCCGCGCCGATCGGTCGTGAGCCGCGCGTACGAGACGAGCGTCTTCGGATCGTCATCGAGCGTCAGGCGCACTTCGTATTCGGTCGCGGGACGCAATCCGTCGAGCCGCAACTCCAACGACGAGCCGCTCTCCAACTGCGAGACGGGGCGGCCACCGCTGTCCATGGCCGTGAGGCCGGTGGCGGCGACGCGGGTCGGGCGCCCGCTGCCGCGATTCGCTCCGCTCGAGGCGCATCCGGCAGCGGCCAGCAGCGCCAGGGCGAGCAACGTTCGGGAAACCATCCTCATACAAACCTCCTTGGATGGAGGTTTAGTGACGGATGAGCTTCTTTCGTTACAGCATCACCGGCGGAACGAGTCGAACATTTCCTTGATCGATTGCTTCAGCATCTGCACGCGGCTCGGATCGCGCAGCAGCGACGACGAGAACGCCTTCGCCTGCTCGAACGTGATGTGCGGGGGAAGCGGCGGCACTTCCGGATCGGTCACGAACTCCAGCAGCGACGGCCGATCGGCGGAAAGCGCCTGGTCCCATGCCGACGCGATCGCCTCCGGCTTGTCGACTTTGATGCCGAGGAAGCCGAGGGATTGGGCGTAGGCGGCGTAGCCGAAGGGCGGCAGAACTTGCGATGCGTCGAACTTCGGATCGCCGGCCATCACGCGTTGCTCCCACGTGACCATGTTCAGGTCGCTGTTGTTCAGCACGCAGATCACGAGGCGCGGATCGCTCCACTCGCGCCAGTACTTCTCGATGGTCAACAACTCGTTCATGCCGTTCATCTGGAACGCGCCGTCACCGATGCAGGCGATGGCCACGCGCTCCGGGAACGCGAACTTCGCGGCGATGACGTACGGCACGCCCGGACCCATCGTCGCCAGGCTGCCGCTGAGCGAGCCGAGCATACCGCGCCGGAACTTCAAATCGCGCGCGTACCAGCTCGCGACGGAGCCGGAGTCGGCGGCGAGGATGCAGTTTTCCGGCAGACGCGGCGAGAGCTCCCAGAACACGCGCTGCGGGTTGATGGGATTCGCCTCGTTCATCGCGCGGTCGTGCATCACCTGCCACCACTCGCCGATCTCTTTCTCGATCTGCTCGCGCCAGCTGCGATCGGTCTTGCGCTCCAGCAGCGGAATCAACGCGCGCAGCGATTCGGCGCTGTCGCCGGTGAGGTTGACTTCCATCGGATAGCGGATCGAGAGCATCCGCCCATCGATGTCGATCTGCACTCCGCGAGCTTGTCCTTCTTCAGGGAGAAATTCGGGATAGGGAAAGCTCGAGCCGATCATGAGCAGCGTGTCGCATTCGCTCATCAGCACGTAGCTCGGCTTCGTGCCGAGGAGGCCGATGGAGCCGGTGACGAACGGCAGCTCGTCTGGCAATACGGACTTGCCGAGGAGCGCTTTCGCGACGCCGGCGCCGAGGAGGTCAGCGATTTCGACGATCTCGTCGGCGGCGTTCTTCGCGCCGATGCCGACCAGGATCGCGACCTTCTTGCCAGCGTTCAGAACGTCGGCGGCGCGGCGGAGGTCGGCGTCGCTCGGGATGACGCGGGGAGAGGAGAAGCCGACGCCGGAGTGCACCGTCGCATGCGCGTGTGGCGGCTCGACCATCTTCTCTTCCTGTAAATCGTTCGGGATGATGACGGCCGTGACGGTGCGCTCCGCCTGGGCGATGCGCATCGCGCGGTCGATGAGATGGCGGATCTGCCCCGGCGCCATCGCCGTCTGCACGTACTCGCTCGCTACGTCTTTGAAGAGCGAGTGGAGATCGACTTCCTGCTGATAGTGACCGCCCATCGCCAAACGCGCGGACTGCCCGACGATGGCGACGACCGGCTGATGGTCGGTCTTCGCATCGTACAGGCCGTTGAGGAGATGGATCGCACCCGGGCCCGAGGTGGCGAGGCAGACGCCGACCTCACCCGTGTACTTTGCGTGGGCGCAGGCCATGAAGGCGGACATCTCTTCATGCCGCACCTGCACGAACCGGATCTTGTCCTCGGCGCGACCGAGCGCGCCGAGGATGCCATTGATGCCGTCGCCCGGGTAGCCGTAGATCCGGCGAACGCCCCAGTCGTAGAGACGTTGCACGAGGAAGTCGCCGGTGGTCTGGGCCATTAGCGTCTCTTGGAGGATTTCTTCGAGGTCCCGGTGGATTTGCTCGCGGTGATGCCGCGGGTGGATGCGCCCTTGCGCGAAGATGCCGCGCCGCGCGAGGATGCCGTGCCGCGCGAGGTGGTCGCCTTGCGGGACGGAGCCGCCGTACGCGAGGAGGCTGCTTTGCGCGAGGAGGCTGCTTTGCGCGAGGAGCCCGTGCCACGCGTGCTCGCGCCGGTGCTACGCGTGCTCGTGCCGCGTCCGGTGCCGGTGCTGCGCGAGGAACTCGTGCCGCGCGAGGAGCCGGTGCTGCGCGAGGAGCCCGTGCTGCGTGAGGAGCCTGTGGAACGCGAAGAACCTGTGCTGCGCGAGGAGCCTGTGCTGCGCGAGGAACCTGTCGAGCTGCCCGAGGATCCCGTGCTGCGCGAGGAGCCTGTGCTGCGCGAGGACCCTGTCGAGCGCGACGAACCGGTGCCGCGTGTAGATCCACTGCGCGAGGAACCCGTGGAGCGTGACGACCCCGTGCCGCGCGAGGAACCGGTGCTGCGCGAGCTCGTTCCGCGCGAGGAACCTGTGCTGCTCGAGGTTCCCGTGCCGCGCGAGCTCGTTCCGCGCGAAGATCCAGTGCCGCGTGTAGATCCAGTGCCGCGCGACGAGCCGGTGCCGCGCGAAGCGCCCGTGGAACGCGAGGAACCGGTGCCGCGCGAGGAACCTGCGCCGCGCGAAGATCCCGTCCCGCGCGAGGAGCCCGTCGAGCGCGAAGACCCGGAGCTCGTCCCGCGCGAAGCCTTCTTCGACGATGCCGCCTTCCGCGAAGACGACGCGCCGCTCTTCCGCGAGCTCGAAGCCTTGCGCGAGCTCGAAGCCTTGCGCGAACGCGAGCTCTTGCCCGACGTCGTGGCCGACTCGCCACCGCCCTCTTCCAACTCGCCGGCGTTGTCGCGCGACACGAGCTTCGAGAAGCGCGAATCGGAATCGTGATCGTGCAGGAACGCGAGATTGCTCTCGTCGAACACGCGGAACCAGTCTTCCCACTCGATGGTCTCCAGCGTGTCTTCGCCGCTGTAGCCGGGGTAATCGATGCGCAGAACGTCCTGTCCTACGACGCGCGCCGGCGATCCGCCGCGCTCCTCCACCCAACGTTGAATCTCGTCATGATCGACCGTTGCACTCGCAGACGCCATCGCACACTCCTATCGTCGTTTTTCGAGTGTGGCTGCGGTGCATAATCGTTGCCCATGCGCAACGGTCCGTCTCCGCTCGCGCGCATCGGCGCGCGCCTCGCCGACGCATGCGAGCGCTTCTTCCCCGACGCCTTCGTCTTCGCGCTCGGCGCCATCGCGCTCGTCTTCATCGCCGGCGTTTCGGTCGGCGTGCATCCGTCGTCGCTCGTGACGGAGTTCGGCAAGGGCTTCTGGTCCCTCGTCAACTTCACGATGCAGATGGCGCTGGTGATCGTCGGCGGCTTCGTCGTCGCCAGCTCGCCGCCGATCGCGCGGCTCACCATGCGCCTCGCCTCGATTCCGAAGACCCCGCGCGGTGCGGTCGCGTTCGTCGCCGCGTTCGCCATGCTCTCCTCGCTGATCAGCTGGGGCCTCTCGCTGATCTTCACCGGCCTGCTCGTTCGCGAGATCACGCGCCGCATCGAACGCGTCGACTACCGAGCCATCGGCGCCGCCGCCTACCTCGGCCTCGGCAGCGTCTGGGCCCTGGGCCTCTCGTCATCCGCCGCATTGCTCCAGGCAACGCCGTCTTCGATCCCGCCACGCCTGATGGAGATCACCGGCGTGATCCCCTTGACGCAGACGATCTTCACCTGGCAATCGATCCTCCTCGCCTCGATCCTCATCGTGATGTCGATCGCGATCGCCTACTTCTCCGCGCCAGACGCCGCAAACGCGAAGACGGCGAAAGACCTCGGCGTCCCCATCGAGCCGGTCGAGGTCGAGCAGTTCGAAGCGAAGACGCCCGGCGAGCGGCTCGAGCAGACCCCGATCCTCAACGTGCTCATCGCCGCGCTCATGTTCTGGTTCCTCATCACCCAGTTCCGCGAGAAAGGCGGGCTGGCGGCGCTCGACCTGAACAACTTCAACTTCGCCTTCCTCGCGCTCGGCCTGTTGCTGCATTGGCGTCCGCGTTCGTTCCTGCGGGCGGTCGGCAAGTCGGTGCCGGCGACGGCCGGCGTGTTGATCCAGTTCCCGTTCTACGGCGGCATCTTCGGCATGATCTCGAACACCTCGATCGCCTACGGATTGGAGTGGGCGTTCACGAAGATCACGACGAAGGAGACGTTCCCCGTCGTCGTCGCGATCTACTCCGCGGTGCTCGGGATGTTCGTGCCGTCAGGCGGCGGCAAGTGGGTCGTCGAGGCGACGTACGTCATGGGCGCCGCGCGGCAATGGGGCGAGAACCTCGGCTGGACGGTGCAGATCTACAACGCTTCCGAGGCGCTGCCGAATCTGATCAATCCTTTTTGGATGCTGCCGTTGATGGGCATCCTCGGCGTGAAAGCGCGCGACCTCGCCGGCTACTCCGTGCTCCAGCTCGCGTTCCACGTGCCGGTCGTGATCCTGTTGTGCTGGCTGCTCGCACACACGTTTTGACGTGGTTACTGGTTACTGGTTGCTGGTTGCTGGTTACTTGCGCCTCGCGGGCTTCGAGCTCTGCAGCGCGAGCAACCAGTAACCAGTAACCAGCAACTGGTCGTTTATGCCGCTTTCGGGAGCGCCTTGCGTTGCAGCTGCTTCGCTTTTGCCATCCACTTGCGGTCGCGACGTTGCTGGTAACGCGGCATCGTGAGGCGGCGGGCGAGGATCGTCTCCGTCAGCTCGCGAGCCTCGGCGTAGCGGCCCTGGTCGATGAGGAACTCCGCGGCGGCGCAAAGCGACTCGGCGGCGGTCGACGTCCGGATCAGGCGCTCGAACGTCTCGTTCGCTTCCTGCGTGTGTCCGCCCCGCGCCTGCGCCTGGGCGAGGATGCATAGCGCACGCGAGTAGTCGTACTTCGGATCCTTTTCGACGACGACCTTCAGATCGCGCACCGCGGCTGCGTCATCGCCGAGTTGGAACGATGCGACGCCGCGTCGATAGAACGGATCGAGCGAGTCGGTTCGCTGCGCGAGCGCATGATCGAAAGCGTCGCGCGCCTCGCTCCACTTCTTCTCCTCGGACAGCAGCTCGCCGAGCTCCTCGTAATTGCCTGCAGACGGGTTGTCGCGAATGATCGCGCGCAGCACCTGAATGCGTCTGCGCCGCGCCGGACCCTTGAAGCTGGTGCGCATCCGGCTGAAGTCCGGCAGGCCTTCGACGATGAAGTAGGCCGCTGCACCGATCACGCCGCCGATGAGGATGAGCCAGATCCAGTAGCGATCGCTGCCGCGCTTCGCGACCGCGACGATCGCCGCGATCTGGAGAATGAATCCGTAGCCGAAGATCCAGCGCAGAAGGGAGAAGCCCCCGCCGCCGTCGCCGCTCGCAACCTGAGGATGCGGCGCGGCGACGAGCGACAGGGAAAGGCAAAGCAGGAGCAGGAGCACAGCGGATCGGCGCACGGGAGTGCGCAAATTATAGCTACTCCTTGAGGTACTCCATCAGGTAGTCCGTCGCCTCGCGCGAGCCCATGATCGAGAGCTTGGAGATGATCGCCTTCTTCAACTCCGGATCTTTCTCGCCGCGGGCGAGATCGACGAGCGTCTTCGCGTTGCCCTGGAGGAACAGCGCGTTGATCACCGCCGAACGCACTTCCTGATTTTGGTCCGTCTGGTAGATGGAGAGCAGCAACGCGCCGGCCTTCGCGCCGCCCATGAGCCCGAGGTTCTTGATGGCGGTGGAACGGAGCTCCGGGTCGCGCTCGTTGCGGGCGAGCTCGCCCAATTTGTCGGCGTTGCCGCCGATGAACATCGCCTGGATGATGCCCTTCTTGATGCGCTTGTCCGTCTCCGCAGCATAGAGGTCGGCGAGCTCGCCGCGCGCGCCGATCACGCCCAGCTGGCGCACCGCTTCCGCGCGCAGCTCGACGTCTTTCTCCGACTTCGCGGTCGTGAGCAGACGCCCGCGATCGCCCGCGATCATGTATGCGCGCAGCACGGACTTCTTGATCGAAACATCCGGCGTAGCCGCATAAACCTCGGCCAGCGTTTGGCGGCTGCGGTCGCCGCCCATGATGCCGAGGTAACGGAGGGCGCTGCCCTGGAGCTCGCGGTTGCCGGTGTCTTTCGCGAGGCGACCGAGGATCTCGAAGGCTTTCGGATCGGAGGTTTGGCTGAGGACGAAGATCGCCTTGTCCTTCACCTTCCGGGACGACTTCGGATTCTTCAGGACGCCGTCGAGGATCGGGATGGCGCGGTCCGGCTCGGAGTGCATCAGCGCCGTGACGGCCATCAGCTTCAGGTCTTCATCCTGGACGTGCTCCGGCTCGATGCTCTGGCCGGCCTGCTGGCGCACTTCCACTTCGAGCGCCTTCGCGTCTTCGAGCCAACGGCTCTGAGGGAAAGTCTGGCGCAGCTCCGCGATGCTGGAGAGCGCTTCCGAGCGCTGGCCGAGCTGCTTCTGGGCCCAGGCGCGCCAGTAGAGCGCGCCGTCGGCGTGGGACATCTTCATGCTGTAGACGGCGTCGAAGGCGGCGATGGCTTTGCGCCATTCGTGGTCGTCGAGGAGGTCGGTGCCTTTGTCGTAGAGGTCTTCCTCTTTCTCGACCATCCGCTCTTTCTTTTCGGATTCGCGGTCGTCGCGCTCGCTGCCGAAGTACGGCGCGGCCGAGACAGCCGCCGTGGCGGCGAAGAGCGCGGAGAGGAGGAGGATGCGGATCGTTTTCATGTCGGTTCCTTCAGAGAGAATTCGAGTCGATGGGGGTCGCGCGCTGCTGCTCGGCGCGGCCGCCCTGCGCGCTCACGACGCGCACTTTGAAAAGGAGCCCCTTCGCATCGATGCGTTTCTGCAGGGCGCTCACCTCCTCCGGCGTGAGCGAGGAGCCGGCATGCGAGAGCTCTACGAGCACCGGCTCCAGATCATTCAGGACTGCGGCGATCCGTTCGTCGCCGCGCTGCGCCGCCGTCTGGCGGTAGATGCGGTTCGACGCGACGAGGTCTACGGCTCGCCTCTGCTGCGATGAGATGTCGAGCGTCTTCTTCGGGTCGGCGTTGGCCAGCTCGACGAGCATCCGTTCGGACGAATCGAGGTGGTCGCCGACCACGACGAGAAGCACGCGATCGGGACTGGCTGCGATTGCATTTGCGGTCTCTTTCGCCGCGGCGGGAAGCGCCGACGTCGCGACCGATCTCTCCGGAAGAGCCGGCGCGACGTTGCGCTTCTGCCACAGCAGACCGCCGAAGAAAGCGATGGCCACCAACGCCGCGGCCGCGACGAGGGTTTGCCAACGCACGCCCGTCCGGCGCTCGCGTCCGAGCTTCCATCTGAGGCGATTCCAGACTTGTTCACCATACTGCTCGCCGCGCTCCGGAACGGGCGCGTCGTCCACGAGCGCGAGCACGCGGCGGATCGTTTCGTACTGCGCGCGGCACTCGCCGCACGCGCGCAGATGCTCCTCGACCGCGGCGGGCGTTTCATCGTCGTGGTAGTAGTGCGCTACCAGCAGTTCTTCATTGAGATGTTGCATGGGATGACCTCACGAACGGCTCCAGGGCTTCGCGCAGCTTCCGCACGGCGCGGAAGATGGTGTGCTTCGCCGCGTTGACCTGGATGCCGAGGGTTTTGCCGATCTCTTCGACCGGCATGCCTTCGAAGTGGCGGAGAACGAAAGCCGTCCGCTCGTTGCCGCTGAGGCGTTCGAGGGCGGCGGTGACGTGTTGCTGAAGCTCCACGCTCAGCAGGAGGCGATCGGGCTGGGGATCGACGGCTTTGATCTCTCCCTGCAGGAGCTCGTCGGCGGTGTCGCCGGCGTAGTGTTTGTCGTGGCGGCCGCGGGAGCGGAGGAGATCGAGCGAGCAATTCACGGCGATGCGGTGGAGCCAGGTGCCGAAGTTCGCCCGCTCCTCGAATTGCTCGAGCTGTTTGTAGGCTCGGAGGAAGGTCTCCTGAACCACATCGTCGGCGTCGTGCTCGTTTCCGGTCATGCGATAGGCCACTCGGAAGATGGGCTTGCTGTGGCGCTCGACCAGCTGCCGGAAGGCGTCCGGGTCTCCGTGCCGGGCCCGGCCCACGGTGCCGACGTCGGTCGTCGTCTCCATCTCGAAGCCGTTAGACTCGGAAGGTCCGTTTCGGTTAGCCACAGCCGCCTCGCCCCACAAACCGCCCTTTCCGTGTCACACTTCCGGGCCGTAACCGAAACTTAGCTGCTTCTGGTGCGTAACTTCAGAAGCAGGGCCTTGGAAAACTCATGAGAGGGGCTGCGCTCGCATTTGTCCTCCTGACGGCGATCTCCACGCCGGCAGCCGCGGCGTCTCAACGCCCGCTCATCGTCACGTCCGCCGACCATTCCCTGAAGGAAGGCGACGACTGCGAGCACTTCCACACCCAGAACACCACGTCTTTCCCCAAGCAGGCGCGCCAGGAGGAGCAGCGCGACGTCGCGCTCTCCGGCATCGACCTCGTGAAGGTGCGAGCCAGCGAAGAGGGCGGCGTCTCGGTGCGCGGCTGGGACAAACCGACCGCGCGCCTCACGATCTGCAAGTACGCGATGGCGCTGACCGAGGTGGCGGCGCAACGGGCGCTCAGCTCCGTGACCGTTTCCGTGCACAACGGCGAGATCGTCTCCGCCGGCCCGGAGATCGGCGAGAGCCAGGTGTGGTGGGTCCACATGATCCTCCGCGTCCCCAAGACGTCGAACGTCGACGTCGCCTCCGCCAACGGCGGCATCGCCATCCGGAACATGAGCGGCAAGGTGACCGCGCAGTCGACGAACGGCGGCATCTCCATCGCGCAGCTCGACGGCGAGAGCCGCGTGTCGACGGCCAATGGCGGGATCTCGATCGAGAAGATCTCCGGCCGCCTCGAGGCCAATACGCAGAACGGCCCGATCTCTCTGAAGCTACGCGACAGCTCGATCCCCGCGCTCGAGGCCCGCACCGACGAACAGGGCGAGATCCTCTGCAAGAAATGCTCGACCGCGACCTGGGCCGCAAACAAGAAGTACCTACGGTTGGGCGGCGGGTCGCAGCCGAGCATCAAGCTGTTCACGAACAGCGCGATGATCGTGATCGAGCAGGTACGCTAGCGGCGCGGGCGCGGCCGAACGCGAAGGAGTCCACGCCGCCGGGAAGGACTCTTCCGTAGATCAACGTGCCGTTCGCGAGGCGGGCACGCCCCGCGGCGTTCGTTGGCCAGCCTAGGTCTCACGCCAACCCCCGCACCGCCGCCGCGAATCCCTCCCCGATCCCGGAGCGCGAGATCTGCACGACCTCGTTCAGCCCCGATGCCGTCCGCAGCGAGATCTCGTCGTAGAGGCAGATCGGGAGCTGCGGGTTGTTGTTGAAGCGCCGGTCCGGACCGCCGTTCTTGTTCACGTAGCGCCACGTGTGACCGACGATCGTCGCGTCCGACGGCGCTCTGCTTTCCTCGATGAAACGTTGGCGATTCACGGAGATGTCGAGCGTCGCGTACGAGATGGCGCCGACGCCGGTGCGGTCGAACACGAGCAGGCGGTCGGGGAGGAAGTAGAGCGTTTGCCTGCCGACGCCGATGCTCAGCACCGGGACGTTCGTCCGGATGCCGGGCGGTTCGGCGGTGCGGATCGTCGTCGCGTTCCGTTTCACCAGCGTCGACGCGCCCGCGTGGTACTTGCGATTGTGTCCGCGCCCTTCCGAAGCCACATGCCACGCGCCGCGCGAAGACGCCAGCGCCTCGGCCCACTCGCCGAAGCGGCGGAACATCTCGGCGGCATGGGCCTCGAAGTCGTAGAGGATGACGACGGTCTTGCGCACGCGATCGCGATGCGACGCCGCGAGGATCGCGACGATGCCGACGACGAGAGTCGCAATGCCCCAGCCGTTCGCAACCGCGAACGGGATGGCGATGCAGGTGAGGACGATCGCGAAAGGCTTCAGCGCCAGCAAGCGCCGTTTCTCGCGGATCTCGTTCAGCAGCGTCTCGGAAGACGAGTCGACGATCATCGCCGCACTCGTCGACTCGATCTCCTGCATTGCGACGCCGCCGCTGATCAACCGCGGCTGCGGCGGTGTCGACGGCGTTGGCGCGGACGGAAGCGCGCAGCGATACGAGACGCCGCGGGCGCCGAGCCTCACGTAATTGCCGCGCGGTCCGGTCCCGACGCGGAAGCCCCGAACGCCGACGGACATCCCGACGCCGGAGCCGGAGAGGTTGAATCGAAACGGGCCGACGGAAACGGACTGGCGATACGAGAAGCCCATCGCCGATGCTCCTTTACTCGGCCGACTTGACCGGCGCGTCGACGGCTTGCTTCACCAGCTCGATGCTGTGATCGCAGGAATCCTCGCGATCGTAGCCCTCGCTGGAGACGGCGATGATCCGGTTGTTCTTGGAGTACAGCCGCCAGCGCCACTCTTTCCGGTTGTCGCGGTATTTCTCGAAACGCATCGTCCCCTCCTTCGATCGAAAGACACCGATGCGGGACGTTTGTGGCGAACGCCACAAATGGGGAAGAAAGTGGTTCCCAGCTCGGACAGACCCATCGTCCAAGAAAAGACCGGCTGACGTTTCGCTACGCGGCGTGTCCCGACCGCCGCTCGCCGGCGGCCTCGATGCGTGGGTCGACGCCGGGTACGCCGTCGAAAGTTGACCAAAAACCGAAGGCATGCCCCGTGCAGTTCAGCACGGCGATGGCAAGCGTAGTTCTCGCGGTCGAAGAGCACACCATTCGCTTTTATCAGGACGCCCTCGGAAGGCTCGACAAGGCCGGCGTCCCGTACCTCGTCGGCGGCGCGTACGCGTTCGCCCGGTACACGGGCATCGAGCGGCACACGAAGGACTTCGACATCTTCATCCGCCGCGCGGACTTCGAGCCGGCGGCGAAGGTCTTACGCGAAGCCGGCTATGAAGCGGAGCTCACCTTTCCGCACTGGCTGGGCAAGGCGTTCAAAGGCGACGACTTCATCGATCTGATCTACAGCGCCGGCAACGGCGTCGCCGAAGTCGACGAAATCTGGTTCGAGCATCAGGTCCCGGAGACGGTTCTGGGCATGTCGGTCGGGATCATTCCGGCCGAGGAGATGATTTGGTCGAAGGGGCTGATCATGGAACGGGAGCGGTTCGATGGAGCCGACGTCGCCCACGTGATCAAAGCCGTCGGCCACAAGCTCGACTGGCGCCGGCTCATCGATCGCTACGCGCACCTTTGGCGCGCGCTGTACGCGCACATCGTGATGTTCGGCTTCATCTATCCGTCGCATCGCTCCCAGGTGCCGCAGTGGGTGATGAAGGAGCTGGGCGACCGGATCGCGAACGAGACCGCGCAGCCGGATGCGACCGAGAAGGTCTGCTACGGCACGATCATCAGCCGCCAGCAGTACCTGAAGGACATCCACGAGTGGGGCTACGCCGATCCGCGGCTGAAGCCAATGGGGAAGATGTCGGCGGAAGACATCGCTCACTGGACTGCTGGCATTGCTTTAGACGGAGCGAAGTGATGGGCCAGCGAGACACTCTGCGCATTGCGGCGGTCGCCGACATTCACGTCAAGAAGAACGGCGCCGGCACGTACCACGACCTCTTCAGCAAGATCACGACGGACGCGGACGTACTGCTGATGTGCGGCGATCTCACCGACTACGGCGCGGTCGAAGAAGCGAAGGTCTTGGCGAAGGAGATCACGACGGCGCTGCGCATTCCGTCCGTCGCCGTCTTCGGCAACCACGACTACGAGATGGGCCACGCGGACGAGATCAAGGCGATTCTCCAAGACGCGGGCGTGCTGATGCTCGACGGCGACAGCGCGGAGATCGAGGGCGTCGGCTTTGCCGGCGTCAAAGGCTTCGGCGGCGGCTTCGGCCGGCGCGCGCTCGGCGCGTGGGGCGAAGAGATGATCAAGAAGTTCGTGCATGAGACGGTCGAAGAGTCGCTCAAGCTCGAGGCCGCTCTCGCGCGTCTGCGCACGCCGCAGAAGATCGCCGTGCTCCACTACTCGCCGATCCAGGCCACCTGCGACGGAGAGCCGCTCGAGATCATGCCCTTCCTCGGCTCCTCCCGTCTCGAAGAGCCGATCGACCGCTACCGCGTGAGCGCCGTTTTCCACGGCCACGCGCATCGCGGCTCGGTCGAAGGGAAGACGAAAGGAAACGCGCCGGTCTACAACGTCGCGCTGCCGTTGCTCGCGGCGACGTATCCAGGCAAGCCGCCTTTCCGCGTCATCGAAGTCCCCGTCGGCGAGCCGGCGACGATCGCGTCATAATTCGCCCCGTGAAACATCCCGCCTTCCCGAACGGCGTCACGCGCGACGACCTCATCGCCTGGTTCCGCGGCGGCCGCGCGCGCACCGCCGACGTCTTCACCATCCCGAGGCCCGAGATCTATTACGAGCGTCCGATCGCGCTGCGCAATCCGATCGTTTTCTACGAGGGACATCTACCCGCGTTCTCCGTCAACACGCTGATGAAGCTCGCGCTCAAACGCGACGGCATCCGGGAAGACTACGAGACGCTTTTCGCCCGCGGCATCGATCCCGAAGACGAGGCCGGCGTGAAGGATCCGGCTTCGCTCTGGCCCGCGCGGGAAGACGTGCAGGCGTACGGCGCAGAGGCCGACGCGATGCTGGAGAAGGCGTTGTGCGACGCGCCGCTCGAAAACGAGAGCGTTCCGCAGCTCGTGGGCGCCGAGGCCGCGTTCGTGATTCTCGAGCACGAGCAGATGCATCAGGAGACGCTGCTCTACATGCTGCACAACCTGCCGCACGAGGCGAAGGTGAAGCGGCGGCCGCTTTCGCGCCTGCGCGCGTGCACGATTCGAATCCAGCCGACGCAGCAGCGCATCGAGGTTCCGGCTGGCGTCGCCACGCTCGGCGCGAATCGGGAAGACATCGGCTTCGGCTGGGACAACGAGCTGCCGGAGCAGAAGGCGGAAGTGCCGGCGTTCGCCATCGACGCACACAGCGTCACGAACCGCGACTATCTCGACTTCATCAATGCGGGCGGCTATCAGGATCCGTCGTACTGGAGCCCGAAAGCGTGGCAGTGGATCGCGACGAGCGGCATTCGCCATCCGCACTTCTGGCTGGAGAAGGACGGCGGCTGGTACTGGCGCGGCATGTTCGACCTCATCCCGTTGCCGAACGACTGGCCGGTGTACGTCACGCATGCCGAAGCGGAAGCGTATGCGCGGTGGAAGGGTGGGCGGTTGCCGAGCGAGGCGGAGTATCACCGTGCCGCGTACGGCACGCCGAGCGGCGAGGAGCGTTCGCAGCCGTGGGGTGAAGAGCTGCCCGATCCGTCGCGCGGCAACTTCGGCTTCACGAACTGGGAGCCGGTGCCGATCGGAACGCATCCGGCGGGCGCGAGCGCGTGGGGCGTGCACGACCTTGTCGGCAACGGCTGGGAGTGGACGTCGACGGTGTTCGACGGCTTCCCCGGCTTCGAGCCGACGCCGTCCTATCCGGTCTACTCCAACGACTTCTTCGACGGCGAGCATTACGTCCTGAAAGGCGCATCGCCGGCGACGGCGCCGGAGCTCATCCGCCGTTCGTTCCGCAACTGGTTCCGCCCGAATTACCCGTATCTGTACGCGAAATTTCGCACAGCGGTGTGATTCGTGCAGCGCACGGCGCGCATGGAACCAAAAACGTACAAGCCAAAGACATTCAACCTCTCCGGCTTGACGGGCATCTCGGATCAAACGCTCGAAATGCATTTCAAGCTGTACGAGGGCTACGTCACCAACACGAACACGCTCAACGAAAAGATCGCGAGCCTCGTCTCGTCCGGCAAGGTCGATCAGGACCAGATGCCGGTCTTCTCGGAGCTCACCCGCCGCCTCGGCTTCGAGTACAACGGCATGGTCCTGCACGAGTACTACTTCGGGAACATGA
>JAFAVZ010000596.1 GCA_019242175.1 Acidobacteriota bacterium | reverse complement strand
GGGCCCGCGTCGTCTACGTTACACATGGATCGCGGCGGTTCGCCGAAGAGTTGCGCAGGCGGGGGATCCGGGCGGAGTTTCTTCGCGCCCGGCCGCAGATGCGTCTCTTTTGAGGGCTGCTCCTTCGGGCAGGCTCGGGACGTACTTCAATCGCATACAATGCGCCCGCCGCAGTGCGGCCGCCTCTCCCAGTCATCCGAAACATCCAACCAAACTGTTCGTAGAAGAGGCGTGTCTAGGAGGATTTACATGGTTCGACGTTCGTTCATGATCCTGACGCTCTTGATGGTCGCCACGCTGCTCTCGGCGCAGACCACCACCGCGCCGGCGCCGGCGACGGGCACCACGACGACGGTGCAGCGGACGACCGAGCCGGTCGCCGCGGAGACCGATCAGGACGCCAACAACCCTCGCGCGCTCCGCCTCTCGCTGGGCGACGCCATCAAGGCCACGGCCGAGAACAACCTCGGCATCCAGCTCCAGCACTACGACTTCCTGATGTCCGGAGAGCAGCTCACCGGGCAATACGGCTATTACGACTGGCTCGTGACCGGCCGGGCCGGCCTCTCCAGCGACGTGCGCCCCTCGGCCTCCACGTTCAACGGCGGCACGACGCGCACGATCGATCTCAACGCCGGCATCTCCCAGAACCTCCCGACGGGCGGCGCCTACTCGTTCGGCTTCAACAACTCCCGGAACTCGACATCGACGTTCGGCACGGTCATCAATCCGTCGTATGGCAGCAACTTCAACTTCGCCTTCAACCAGCCGCTCCTCCGGAACTTCGGCGTCGACATCACGAACCGCAACATCCTCATCGCCCGCAACTCTCTCGGCATCAACCGGGAGCTGTTCCGCACGGTGCTGATCAACACCGCTTCGTCCGTCGAACAGGCCTACCTCGACCTCGTGTACGCGCGGCAGTTCATCGACGTCGTGCGCGAATCGGTGTTTCTCGCCCGCGACCAGTCGCGCATCACCCAGATCCGCATCGACGTCGGCGCTTCCGCGCCGCTCGACATCCTCCAGCCCCGCGTCCAGATCGCCACGACGGAAGAGGCGCTGATCGCGGCCATCGCCGACGTCCGGTCGGCCGAGGATCGGCTGCGGGCGCTGATGAATTTGCCGCAGACGGATTGGGATCGGCCGATCATCCCGACCGACAACGTCTCCTTCACGCCGCTGGCGATCAACGTCGACCAGGCCGTGACGCGCGCCTATGAGCTCCGTCCGGAAGTGAAAGAAGACATCCTCAACACCGACATCAAGAAGATCCAGTACCTCTTCGCCCGCAACCAGGTGCTCCCGCGCGTCGATCTCGACGTTGCCTACGGCGCCGCGGGTGTCGCGGGCCGTGCGCTGGCAGTCGATCCGTTCACGGGCCAGCCGACGAACCTTCAGTCCACGAACTACGGCAACGCGCTCAATCAGATCGTCAGCGGCGACTTCCCCAGCTGGTCCATCGGCGTGAACGTCGGGGTCAACCTGCTGAACATCGGCCCCCGCGCCGAGCGTCGCCGGGCGAAGCTCGACCTCGAGCGCTCCCAGACGCAGCAGGCGCAGACGCGCCAGAACATCGCCGTCGAAGTGCGCAGCGCCGTCCGCTCCATCGACACCGCGTCGAAAGAGATCACGGCGTCTCGCACGGCGCGTGAAGCGGCCGAGCAGAACCTCGACGCGGAGCGCAAGCGCTACGAGAACGGCATGACCACGAACTTCCAGGTCCTGCAGATCCAGCAGCAGCTCTCCGACGCCCGCGCCCGCGAGCTGCAGGCTCTCGTCAACTACAACAAGTCGATCGCCGAGTACCACCGGTCGGTCGGCGATCTCCTCGAAGCGCGCAGCATCTCCATCGACGAGCCGAAGGTCGACGAGCCGATGATCTTCCCGATCGACCTCGGTCGCTACCACTGGCTGAATTACGAGAGCCACGTGCAGCCGGACACGACGACGACCGCCGCCGGAGAAGGGCAGCCGAAATGACGACGGTCGATCCGACCTATCCTCCTCCGGTTCCACCGCCTCCTGCTCTGGAGCCGAAAGCGAATCCGTGGGAACGCGTCGTCGGCGTGTTCTTCTCGCCCGGTGAGACGTTCGCCTCGATCGCACGCAAGCCGGACATGGGCGTGCCGCTCACGATCCTGCTTCTCTGCTCGATCCTGGTCGGTGCCGTCATCGGCCTGAAAGTCGACTTCGCCGCGGCGGCGATGGAGAACATGCCGCCCAACGCCTCCGCCGCGCAGATGGAACAGGGCGCGAAGATGGCGGGCATGATCGGCCGGATCAGCTCCTTCGTCTCGCCGGTCTTCGTCATCATCGGCCTGGTCATCATCGCCGGCATTCTGCTCCTCGCGTTCCGCATCATGGGCGGTGAGGGCAACTTCCAGCAGGCGTTCTCGGTCGTGACCTACGCGTCGATGCCGTCGGTGGTGAAGTCGCTGATCATGGCCATCGTGATTCTCGCTCGCGGCGGTGTTCCGGGGACGGAGATGGAGACGCTCGTGCTCTCCAATCCCGCCTTCCTCGTCGAGCAGAAGGCGCATCCGGTGCTCTTCTCCGCGCTGACGTCGCTGGACGTCTTCACGATCTGGTACGTCATCCTGCTCATCATCGGATTCGCGGCGGTGTCGCGCTTCTCGAAGGCGAAATCGGCTACGATCATCCTCTCGCTCTGGGCCATCGCCGTCGCGATCAAGCTCGCGTTCGTCAGTTTCGGGGCCATGATGCGAGCGAAGCAGAGCGCGTGAAAAAACGTCTGATCATTGCAATCGCGGCGGTCCTCGGGATCGCCGCGATTCTTTTTTTCAGTATCCGCGGCCGCAGGCCGACGGGCGAGAAGGTCTACGTCGAGCCGGCGAAGCCACGCAAGATCGAGGCTGTGGTGAACGCGCCGGGCGAAGTCGACCCGAAGTTCAAGGTCAACATCAGCGCCCACGTCATCGGCAAGATCGAGAAGCTCTACTTCGACGAAGGAAACGTCGTGCGCCGCGGGCAGAAGCTCGTCGAGCTGGAGAAGCCGGCGTTCCAGGCCCAGCGCGATCGCGCGAAGGCCGATCTCGCCAGCCGGCGCATCGAAGTCACACGCGCCCGCGCCGCCCTCGGCACCGCCGAGCTCGCGTACAACCGCGCCGTCAACATGCAGAGGCAGGGCATTCAGGCGCAGGAGCTCTTCGACCGCGCCCGGCTCGATCATCAGAACGCGCAGGCCGGCTACGACTCGTCCGTCGAGGGCGTCCGGCAGGCCGAGGCGACTTTGATGCAGGCGGAGACCGACTTGTCGCGGACGACGATCCTCTCGCCGATCGACGGCAAAGTCGTCGAGCTGAATGCGCGCGAAGGCGAAGTCGTCGTCACCGGCACGATGAACAATCCCGGCTCGGTGATCGCCGTGATCGCCGACCTCTCGCAGATCCTCGTCGCCGCAGAGGTGGGGGAGACGGAAGTCGTCGGCATCCGCGTCGGCCAGCCGGCGAAGATCCACGTCGACGCGATCTCCGACAAGGAGTACCGCGGCCACGTCACCGAGATCGGCAGCTCGGCCGCGGTGCGGCAGAACGCCGGCTCGGGCATCCGCTACTTCAAGGTGAAGGTGGCGTTCGACGATGCCGACGACCGCCTTCGTCCGGGCATGACCGCGCAGGTCGCGATCGTGACCAGCACCCTCGGCGACGCCACGGCCGTGCCGATCCAGAGCGTGGTCGAGCGCGTTCCCGGCGCGAAGAAGGACGAAGACGAGGAAAACGAAAACACGCCGAAGCGAAAATACGTATTCACGGTGCAGAACGGCAAAGCGAAGATGATCGAAGTCACGACCGGCATCAGCGACGCGACCCACGTCGCGATCGTCAACGGCCTGAAATCGGGCCAGAGCGTCGTGACCGGCCCGTTCCGAACGTTGAAGAAGATTCACGACGGAGACGCGGTTCAGATCGTCCAAGAAGAAACGAAGCCGAAGACCACCACGACGGAAGAGAGCCATTGACGATGAGCGCAGCCCTGATGCCCGAGCCCGCCCGCCTGATCGAGATGCACGAGCTGACCCGCGTCTACCAGCTCGGCCCGCAGGAGATTTACGCCCTGCGCGGCGTGTCGCTGACGATCGATCCCGGCGAGTACGTCGCGATCATGGGGCCTTCGGGCTCCGGCAAGTCGACGCTGATGAACATCATCGGCTGCCTCGACACGCCCAGCGCCGGCCGCTATCTCCTCGACGGCATCCCGGTCGAGTCGATGAACGAGGACGAGCTCGCCGCCGTCCGCAACCGCAAGATCGGCTTCGTGTTCCAGACGTTCAACCTGCTCGCCCGCACCACCGCGCTGCAGAACGTCGAGCTGCCGCTCATCTACGCGAAGATCCCCCGCGCCGAACGCCGCCAGCTCGCCGAGGAGGCGCTTGCCGCCGTCGGGCTGAAGGAACGGATGAACCACCAGCCGAACGAGCTTTCCGGCGGCCAACGCCAACGCGTGGCGATCGCTCGCGCGCTCGTGAACAAACCGTCGCTGCTGCTCGCTGACGAACCGACCGGCAACCTCGACTCCCAGACCGGCCGCGAGATCCTCGACCTGTTCCGCGACCTGCACGACCGCGGCAACTCGATCATCATGGTCACGCACGAGGACGACGTGGCGCAGGAAGCGAAACGGGTGATCCACATCCGGGACGGAAAGATCGCCACGTAGGCGGGCACGGCGTCAACGCCGCAATCGTTTTCGCCAGTAGCCGGATTTTCGCTTGTGATGGGCGACCGCTGCGACGCAAAGGATGTCGCCCTCCATGAAGTAGATGAGCGAGAAGGGAAACGTCGAAAAAACGTAGCGCCGCGTTTCCTCCTCATAGGGCGGCCATCGATGTGGTGATCTCAACACTTGTTCGATCGCCTGATCGAGCTCGCGCAAGAATCCCGCTTCGGCTGACAGACTGCGCTCGCGATACCACATGCGGCTGTCTTCCACCTCGACCGCCGCTTCTTCGAAGAACCACAGCTCCATCAGCGGTCGCGGCGGTGCAGTTTGGCGCGAACCTCCGTCCACGGAATCAATTTCACGCGCCCTGCGCGGAAATCGGCCATGCGGCGTCGAATTTCGTCGGCCCAGGCACTTTCCAGATCTTCATCGGATGCTTCTTCGATGCTCTCCAGGAGGCGACCGGCGAGCTCCGCGCGATCCTCGACGGATAGTGATGTCGCCCTTTCGTAAAGCTCTTCGACAGCTCGTGTCATCGGAAGAATTGTACCTCCCGCGCTAAACTCCCCTCCGCCGTGTTTGTCGAGAACCTCAAGATCGCTCTTCGCGCCATCGCCGCCAACAAGATGCGGTCCCTGCTCACCGTGCTCGGCGTCATGATCGGCGTCGCGGCGGTCATCGCGGTCGTCTCGCTCGTGCAGGGGATGCAGTACAAGCTCTCCAATGACCTCAACACCATCGGGTCGAATTACATCGAGGTCTTTCCTGATCCGGGCGAGGAGCGCAATCCGTTCTTGCAGCGGTTGCCGGACTTGACGGCCGATGACGCGGAGGCCGTTCGCAAAGGCACGACCGCGATCGCGGAGTTCACGCCGATGTACATCCGCAACTCGGAGATGAAGTACGGCTCGGCGAGGCACACGGCGCAGAGCTTCGGCGTCAGCGGCGCCTATCAGGACGTCTTCAATCACTGGGTCGATCACGGCCGGTTCTTCACGCCGGTCGACGAGGAGTCGAAGAAGCGCATCGCCGTGCTCGGGCCGCAGGCGGCGAACAAGCTCGGATTGCCGGGCACGGAGTCGATCGGCAAGGAGATCCAGATCGACGGCACCACGTTCACGGTCGTCGGCATCACGGAGAAGAAGGGCGGGTCGTTCGGCAAGGACCAGGACGACATCGTCATGATCCCGTTCACCACCGCGAGCACGATCTACGGCGCGGAGAACATGAAGAAGCTCGTCCTCGCGTTCCAGATGCGCCAGGGCGCGGATCTCGATCTCGCCCGCGAGCAGGTCACCGAAGTGTTGCGCGCGCGGCATCATCTGAAGAAAGGGGAGCGGGACGACTTCCGCATCCTCGCCCAGGAAGAAATCCTCAAAGCCATCTCCGGCGCGCTCACGACGACCACCGTCGTGATGGGCGCCATCGTCGGCATCGCCCTGCTCGTCGGCGGCATCGGCATCATGAACATCATGCTCGTCTCCGTCACGGAGCGGACGCGCGAGATCGGCATCCGCAAGTCGATCGGCGCGCGGCGGGGCGACGTCCTCCTGCAATTCCTCATCGAAGCCATCGCGCTCTCCGGCATCGGCGGCGCGATCGGCATTCTCGGCGGCTATCTCATGGCCGAAATCGCACGGCTGGCGCTCAAGAAGCTCGTCGAACTGCCGCCGGTGCACACGCCGATCTGGGCCATGGCGTTGGCCTTCGGCTTCTGCGCCATCCTCGGCATCATCTTCGGCATCTACCCGGCCGCGAAGGCGTCGAAGCTCGATCCGATCGAAGCGCTGCGCTACGAGTAGGTGAGCGGGCGTCTCGCCCGCGAGCTGACGGGCGTCTCGCCCGGCAGCCACATTCTCTAGACGTAGCGTAGCGGCGGCACGAGACGTGCCGGCGCCGCCGGGCGGGGACGCCCGCTCACCGTCGCAGCAGGTACATCTTCGACTTCGCGTAGTCGAACGTCACCACGAAGTGCGAAAGCAGGCCGCCGCCGATCAGGCGTTGGCCGAGCTCGGAGCGGCTCCCGGAGGCGACCGCCACGTTCTCCACGAGGAAGCCGGCGAGCTCGAAGTTTGCGTTGCCGACGCGGCCGGGCACGGGCTCGCCGAGGCCGTGCCCGACGGACGTAGGGCGACCGAGGGCTCTTGGGTGGTCGACGGCGTCGCCGGAGCCTGTGTCGATGAGGAACGTATCGTGGATCGGCGTGCGACGGGCCTGGAGCAGCGTGCCGGTGACGAACGGCCACTTCCCGTCGATCCGGATCGGCACCTCGCGCGAGCCGCGCGGGATCGCGTCGGGATCGATCGTCACCTGGCCGCGCGCGTAGTCGATGGTGATGACATGGCGGCGGAGAAAGTCGTAACCCAGGATGCCGTCGAGTCGGTCGCGGAGACCGATGCGGGAGAGATCGACGGCGGAGAGCTCGTGGCCGCGCGACGTCAGCGTGCCGATCGTGAAAGAGACCTCGCCGGCGATGCGCGTGACCGGAACCGCGCCGGCTCCGGCGCCGTGTATCGAATCAGGGGTGCCGCGCGTCAAACCAAGCGTGTCGACGAGCGAGGCATCGATCAGCATCCGGCTCGAGCCGGTGTCGAGCGCGAACCAGAGCGGCCCGGAGCCGTTGATGCGGACCTCGACGATCGGCACGGCATCGCGCAGTTTCGCCGGAACGGAAACGGCCGCGGCACGCGCGTGCACCACGAACAAAAGCGTCACGATCAAAGCGAGGAATTTCCGCATGGGAGCAGTTCGAAATGTTAGCAACACCTACCACGTTCCGCCCGGAGTGCACCCCAGACAATTTCTGCTTGCGTTCGCGCTGCTGCTGACGGCGGTTGCGGCCTCGGCCGACACCATGCCGCTGTCGCAGATCCACAAAGGGATGAAGGGCTACGGCCTGACCGTCTTCGAAGGAACGAAAGTCGAGCGGTTCAACGTCGAGATCCTCGGCGTCCTCAGCAATATCGGCCCGAGCCAGGATCTGATCATGGCCAAGGTCGTCGGCGACAAGACCGTCGACAACGCCGGGATCATCGCCGGCATGAGCGGCTCGCCGATCTACATCGACGGCAAGTGCATCGGCGCGCTGGCCTACGCATGGCAGTTCGCGAAGGACCCGATCGCCGGCATCACGCCGATCGACGAGATGCTCGCACTGGCGCGCAATGACGTGGGCGGAGGCGGCCCCGCGGTCGTGCCGGCCGCGGCCGTGCCGCGCATCAGCGCCTCCGATTTCCTCAAAGCCCTCGGCAACGCGAAGACGGACGACGTCTTCGAGAAGATTGCCACCTCCTTCGGCGCGAAGCAGATGAGCGCGGCCGTCTCGGGCGCGCATCCCATCGCCGTGCCGCTCTCCATGTCCAGCTTCGACGCGAGCACCGTCTCGCGCTTCGGTCCCTACTTCGACCAGATGGGCTTCGTCAGCGTGCCTGCCGGCGCGACGTCGACGAGCTCGGCGAAGGCGACCGATGCGAAGAAGCAGTTCGCGGAAGGTGACGCCGTCGGCGCGGTGCTGATGAATGGCGACTTCACCGTCGCCGCGACCGGCACGATCACGCACATCGAGGGCGATCGCGTGTATGCGTTCGGCCATCCGTTCCTCGACATGGGCGAAGTCAGCTTCCCGATGACGCAGTCGGAGATCGTGACCGTCATGCCCAGCCTCGCCAGCTCGTTCAAGCTGGCGAATACCGGCCAGGTCGTCGGTGCGCTGCGCCAGGACCGTTCGTCCGGAATCATGGGCGTGGTCGGCGCAAAGGCGGAGACGATCCCGGTCGAGCTGACCGTCAACGGCAGCGAGCCGGGCCGCACCTACCATCTCAATGTCGTGCGTCACGCGCAGCTCTCGCCGCTGATCCTGGCGATGGCCGCGGACACCGTCATCGCGAACGTCCAGCGCGCCGCCGGCGAGCGGACGATCATGCTCGACTCGGAGATCAAGCTGAAAGGCTTCGAGCCGATTCACCTGCGCGAAGGCTGGGCCGGGGCGCAGGCGCGGCAGGCGATTCCGCAGTACCTCGCGGTGATCGCCGGCTACCTGATGTCGAACGAGTTCCGCGACGCGACGATCGAGAGCGTGAAGCTCCACGTCCGTCACGATGACCAGCTCAAGATCGCGAAGCTCCTCGAGGCGTCGATCGACACGCCGTCGAAGGGCGAGATCAACCCGGGCGACGTCGTGAAGGTGCGCGCGCTCCTCAAGCCGTTCCGCGGCGAGCCGTTCACCGAGACGTTCGACGTCAAGGTGCCGGAGAACCAGACGCCGGGTCCGGCGTACCTCCTCGTCGGCAGCGGCACGGCGCTCAACCAGATCGACTTCTCGCTCGTACCGCCCGATCCGCGGACGCTCGAGCAGGTGTTGAACGTCCTCGAGCGGCTGCGGCCTTCGACCGACCTCACCATCGGGCTGTACTCGACGGCCGAAGGAGCGGTGACCGCGGGCGTCTATCTGCCGAATCTGCCGCCTTCGATCCGCGCGGTCGTGACGGCCGATACGTCGAATGCGCCGCAGGCTCCGGTGAAGTACCACGGCGTCGAGAAGCAGGCGAAGTCCCTCGGCTACATCGTCGACGGCGCCATGAAGATCGATCTCGACGTCCGCCCGGCGATCTGACCATTTCCCGTTTCGTTGCTCTGAAGATGCGGCGCGCGGCCTTACGCTGCGCGCCGCGCCGTATGGAAAGGAATCAACCCCGCATGCGCTTCTCCAAGCCTGCGCTCCTCGCCGTTTTCCTCCTTCTCACGACTCAGGTCTTCGCCGTCGCCCCGCAGTTCTGGCGCGTCCGTAACGCAGACGAGCTCCTCGGCGGCGAGATCGAAGGCTTCGCCGTCACCTCGCGCGGCGAATTGCGTCCCGGCCCGACGCTCCGCAAAGTGGCCACGTTCACCGATCCCTTCGTCCTCTCCCAGACCGCGGCGCCGAACGGCGACCGCTTCTTCGGCACCGGCAACGATGGCAAGGTCTATCGCCTTCGGGGCACGGAGCTGAAGGCGATTTACACGTCGCCCGAGCCGGAGATCTACAGCGTCGCGTTCCACGACGGCGCGCTGTTCGTCGGCTCGTCGCCGAACGGCAAGATCTATCGCGTCGATCCGAACGACGGCAAAGCGACGACGTACTTCGAGCCGAAGCAGGCTTACATCTGGGGCATGACGTTCCTCGCGAATGGCGATCTCGCCGTGGCGACGGGCGTGGAAGGAAAGCTCTTCCGCGTGACGGGCGCAGGGCAGGGGAAGGTCTGGTTCGACGGCCCCGACACGCACGTGCGCTCACTCGCAGAACGGAAAGACGGGTCACTGCTCATCGGCGGCTCGGGCAAGGGCCGCATCTACGAAGTCCGCGCCGACGGCAGCGCGCACGCGCTCTATGACTCCTCGCTGAACGAGATCTCGTCGATCTTCGTCGACGCGAACGGCGTCGGCTGGGCGGCGGGCGTCAGCAACGTGCTGCCGTCTTCCGCGCCGGCGAAGGCGACCACGAAGTCGCCGTCGTCTTCTTCGTCATCGTCGAGCAGCTCCTCGAGCTCCGGCTCTTCGTCGGAGAAGAAAGATGGCGACGCGTCGGGCAACGTCGAAGTGACGTTCTCCTTCGACGACAGCAGCTCGTCCTCGTCGTCCTCTTCGAGCTCGCAGGCGGGAAGCGGCGAGCTGTATCGCATCAACCCGGACGGTTTCGTCGAAGTCGCGCGCAAATTCGAGCGGGAGATGGTCTACGCGATCAGCGCCGGCCCGAACGGCTCCATCCTGCTCTCGACCGGACCGCAGGGTCGCGTCTACTCGTACAAGGACAATGAAGCGGCGCTGATCGCGACCGTTCCGGAGAAGCAGGTCGTCTCGATCTCCAACGAAGGCGGCCAGATGATGATCACGACGACGAACAGCGGCGCCGTGTATCAGGTGAGCGATCGCCCGTCCGCGACGGCGGAGTTCCGTTCGCCGGCGAAAGACGTCGAGCGCTTCTCCCAGTTCGGCCACTACCGCATCGAAGGGACGGACATCGACAACGGCCGCATCGCCGTCGCGTTCCGCACCGGCAACACGCGCACGCCCGACTCGACGTGGAGCGCGTGGAGCCAGCCGGTCTCCGCGCCGGAGGGCAGCATCAACGCGCCGTCCGGCCGTTACGTGCAGTGGAAGCTCACGATGCCGAAGCCGGCGACGACGACCGCCATCGACACCGTGACCGTTGCATTCATCAACCGCAACGTCGCGCCGGCGATCGACTCCGTGACGGTGCAGGATCCGGCCGTCGTCTACATCAGCTCCTCGTATCCGGCGTCGCCGCAGGTCGTCGAGGCGACGAACCCCGACGAATACGGCATCTTCACGAGCCTCGACACGCCGCGCGACAAGCAGGATCAGGGGAAGAAGGTCTTCCGCAAGGGCTTCCGCACGATCACCTGGCGCGCGCACGACGACAACGGCGACAGCCTCCGTTACACGCTCTCGTTCCGCCGCCGCGGCAGCGACAAGTGGCTGCGCCTGCGGGAGAACGTCGACGAGACGCAGATGAACTTCGACACGTCGCAGCTGCCGGACGGCACGTACGAGCTGCGCCTCACAGCCAGCGACGCGACCGACAACCCGGAGATGCCGCTCGGCGACACGAAGGAAGGCGTCGAGTTCCAGGTCGACAACACGCCGCCGACCGTGACCGTCACGCCGTCCGCCGACCAGGTGCAGATCCGCGTCTCGGACAAGCTCTCGACGATCGGCAAGGTCGAATACTCGGCCGACGCGCAGAAGTGGATCCGCCTCACGCCGGTCGACGGCATCGCCGATTCGAGCGACGAGACGTACCGGCTTCCGCGCACGGCGATCACCGGCCGCTTCGTGATCGTCCGCGCCGTGGATGGCTTCTACAACGTTGCGACGGAGTCGGTGACGCTGCCGTGAAGTGGTTACTGGTTGCTGGTTGCTGGTTGCTTGCGCCTCGGCGCCGGAACCGCAGCAGTGCGAGGAACTAGCAACCAGTAACTAGTAACGAACTCCTATAATGACCATGTGAAGTATCCCGCTCGGCTGTTCCTCCCGCTCTTCGTCTGTCTTGCGTGGATCGGGTGTGCGCGGGAGCAGACCGCGCCGCCCGCGCAGACCACCGTCGCGACGTCGACGGTCATCGACGAGTCGAAGCCGCAGGAAGGCGGCACGCTCCTGCGCCGCCTGGAAAGCGACGTCACGACGCTGAATCCGATCCTCGCCGCGAGCGAGTACGACAAGCTCGTGGGCGACTATCTCTTCACGCCGCTCCTCTACCTCGACATCAACCTCCGTCCGACCGCCGGTCTCGCCGACACCTGGGACGTCTCGAAGGACGGTCTCGAATACACGTTCCACCTCAATCCCGCCGCGACGTTCTCCGACGGAACGCCGGTCAAAGCCTCGGACGTCCTCTTCACCCTCGGCAAGATCGTCTCCGCTGATACGGAGTCGGTGCAGGTCGGCGCCGCCTTCGTCACTGCCGATCTCGCGAAGTCGCGCGTCCTCGACGACCACACCGTCGTGATCGCGTTCAAAGAGGCGCTTGCGGCGCAGCTGATCCGCTTCGCCGAGTTCGCAACCATCCCGGAGCACATCTACAAGAACGGCGACTTCAAGACCGCGTTCACTTCGACCGCCGTCGGCGCCGGTCCGTACAAACTCCTGCGCCGCGTGCCGGGCAAAGAAGTCGTGCTGGAGCGGCGCGCCGACTACTGGGGCAAGAAGCCGTACCTCCAGACGGTGCTGTTCAAAGTGATCGCCGACGGCAACACGGCGTGGAACGCGGTGAAGGTGGGGGAGATCGACGAGACGACCATCAGCTCGGACGTCTACCTTCGGGAGAGCCAGAATCCCGATCTCCTGAAGACGATCGACTTCCGGCGCTTCTACACGATGAACTACAACTACATCGGGTGGAATGCGCACAACCCGCTCTTCGCCGATCCCCGCGTCCGCCGCGCTCTCGGCATGTGCGTGAACCTCAAGTCGGTCGTGAACGACCTCTATCACGGCACCGCGCGGGCGATGTCCGGCCCGTTCACGCCGGACGAATACGCGTTCAATCCCGAGGTTCCCGTGCTCGCGTATGACCCGCAGGGAGCGCTTCGGCTGCTCAACTCCATCGGCTGGCTGGACACGAACCGCGACGGCATCCTCGACCGCGGCGGCAAGCCGTTCAAGTTCGAGCTCAGCGTGTTCGCCGGCAACCCGATCGCGCTGCCGTTCGCGCAGCTGCTGCAGGCGGATCTCAAACGGATCGGCGTCGACATGGCGATCGCACCGATCGAACCGGCGAGCCTCATCGAACGCGTGCTGCACGGCAATTACGACGCCACGTTCATGGCCTGGAACCTCGACGCCGATCCCGACAACTCCGCCGAGTTCCACTCCCGCGAGATCATCCCGAACGGCCAGAACTTCGTTTACTACGCGAACCCCGAAGCCGATCGCCTGCTCGATACGGCGCGGCGCGAGCTCGATTTCAACAAACGGATGAAGCTCTACCAGCAGCTGCACGCCGTGCTCGCCGCCGACCAGCCTTACACGTGGACCGTGCAGGTGTCGTCGAAGTGGGCGCTTCGCCGACGCGTGCACGGCGTCCGCGAGTCGAAGGGCTATGGGTTCGACCGCTGGTACCCCGGCCCGCTCGACTGGTGGATCCCGGCGAGCGAGCGGCGGCGGTGAGCGGACGCAGGGCGTGATCGTGCGCCGTCATCACGACCGGACGTCATGACCGCGTACCTTCTCCGCCGCCTCTTCTACGCCGTCCTCACGTTCTTCGGCATCACCGTCGCCACCTTCGTCCTCATCCACAGCGTTCCGGGCGATCCGGTCCAGTTCTTCCTCGGTAAGAGCGGCACCACGCACATCAACTACGCGGCGTTGGAGGCGATCAAGCACGAGTTCCATCTCGACCGGCCGTTGCCGGTGCAGTACTGGTACTGGCTCCGGGGCATCCTCACCTTCGACCTCGGCCGCTCCATCAGCGATCGGCGTCCGGTCACCGAAGTCATCCTGGAGAAATTGCCGAACACGTTCGAGCTGAATCTGATCGCGTTCCTCGTCGCGGCCACGATTGGACTGCCTGCCGGACTTTGGAGCGCGTCGCGGTCGGGGAGGGCGAGCGAACGCGCCTCGGCAGTGGTCTTCTTTCTCCTCTATTCGCTGCCGACGTTCTGGGTCGCGCTGCTGCTGATGGAGCTCTTCGCCGTGAAGCTGCGGGTGTTGCCGCTCTTCGGCATGACGTCCGACGAGTATCTCGACCTCGAAACGGCCGCGAAGCTAGGCGACCGGCTGCGCCATCTGGTGCTGCCCGTCGTGACGCTCGCGTATGCGCAGCTCGCGATCTTCGCCCGCTTCTCGAAATCGGCGCTGACGGAAGTCATCCGCCAGGACTTCATCACCACGGCGCGCGCGAAGGGAGCGACGACTCACGCCGTGATGTGGAGACACGCGTTCCGCAACGCGCTCATCCCCCTCATCACGCTCCTCGGCCTCACGATTCCGGGGCTGATCTCCGGCAGCGTCATCGTCGAGCAGATCTTCCAGTGGGATGGCGTCGGGCATCTCTACTTCCAATCGATCCTCGCCCGTGACTATCCGGTCGTTCTCGGGCTCACCGTCGCGACGGCGGTCGTCACGCTCTTCGCCAGCCTCTTCGCCGACATCCTTTATGCGTTCGCCGATCCGCGCATCCGTTTGGAGGATCCGCGGTGACGCCGCAGATCTGGCCGCGATTCAAACGAAGCAAGCTGGCAGTCGTCGCGCTGGTTTACGTAGGATTCATGACGCTCGTCGCGTTGCTCGCGCCGCTGCTCTCGCCGTTCGGGCCGGATGACGTCGACGTCGTGAACCGCCTCCACCCGCCCGACGCCGTCCATCGCCTCGGCACCGACGATCTGGGCCGCGACGTTCTGGCGCGCATGATCCACGGCGCGCGCATCTCGCTCACCGTCGGCTACGCGGCGACCGCGCTCGCGCTGATCATCGGCTCGCTCTTCGGCGCGCTCGCCGGCTACTACGGCGGCGCCGTCGACTGGCTCGTCTCGCGCCTGATCGAAGTCGTGCTCTGCTTCCCGTTCCTCTTTCTCGTGCTGGGGATCGTCGCGCTCTTTCGCCCCTCGCTCTGGACGATCATGATCGCGCTCGGTCTCACCACCTGGACATCCGAGGCTCGGTTCGTGCGCGGCGAGTTTCTGCGGTTGCGCGGCTTGGAGTTCGCTCACGCGGCGAAGGCCAGCGGTGCACGCGACCGGCGCATCATCTTTCGCCATCTGCTGCCGAACGCGCTCGCGCCGGTGCTGGTGAGCGCGAGCTTTGGCGTCGCGAGCGCGATCGTGACGGAGTCCGCGCTTTCGTTTCTCGGATTCGGATTGCCGCCGCCGACCGCGTCGTGGGGAAGCATCCTTTCGACCGCGCAGCAGTACATCGACTACGCGTGGTGGCTCGTTGTCTTTCCGGGAGTCGCGATCTTCACGACCGTCGCAGCGTTCAACATCATCGGCGATCGCTTCCGCGACGCGTTGGATCCCAGAAGCGACTAGCGGCCACAATGGTGCGCGGGCGTCCCGCCCGCAGGTCGCGGCACGTCTCGTGCCGCGACTGTTCCATGATGGTGCGCCGGCCGTACACGTGCCGCCGGGCGAAGACGCCCGACGGTTGCGGGCGAGACGCCCGCGCTCCATGCTTTAGCCCACCGTCACGGGAAGGCGAGCTTTGAGCGACTCGAGCACGAGTGGCGGCACGAGGCGGGCGACGTCGCCGCCGAGGCGGAAGACTTCTTTGACCACTCGGGAGGAGACGTAGGTGTACTCGACGGCGGGGAGCATGAAGATCGTCTCCATGCCCGGATGCAGCTCGCGATTCATGAGCGCCATCTGCAGCTCGTATTCGTAGTCGGAGACGGCGCGGATGCCGCGGATGACGACTGTTGCGCGCATGCGTTGCATGAAGTCGACGAGGAGCCCGGAGAAGGAGTGGACTTCGACGCCCGGCACGTCCGCGGTGCAACGCGCGATGAGCTCGACGCGCTCGGCGACGGTGAAGAGCGGCGACTTGCCTTCGTTCTCCAGCACCGAGATGAAGACGCGATCGAAGAGGCGCGTCGCGCGGCGGATGAGATCGAGGTGCCCGTTGGTGAGCGGATCGAACGAGCCGGGATAGACGGCGATGCGCATTGCAAGAAAGAATACCGCATTCGCTTCGTCAACAGCTTGACGATCGCCGCTCCGCAACCTAAGATAATTGCATTCGACGTTCAACCGATGGGAGGGTGTGAGAAATGCGGCAGCAACGGCTCGAGGTGAAGCGCTCGAATCCGGTCGGCAAGAACCGGCTCCTCTCCACGCTTCTCAACGTGCTCCCCGGTGCGTGGATCGATCCCCGAGACAACGAGCTCATCTCGCTCTATCGCCTTCGCTACAAGATGGCGATGGAGGAGCAGAAGTACGACACGGCGATGATCTTCCTCAACAAGATCCTCGAGCTCGATCCCATGAATCTGGAAGCCAAGCTCTGCAAGGGCGACATCTATCACCGTTGCCTCGGCGACTACCCGGCCGCCATCGAGCAGTACAACAAGGTGATCCGCCTCAGCGCGACCGGCAGCCAGAACGAGCCGGTCCTCCTCAAGGCCCGCGCCGCGATGTCCGAGATCATGGAGATGCTCTCGTAAAAAATGTAGGGCCGGTTCTCCAACCGGCCCCCTGATGACGAAGGCGTCCTGCAGGGCCGGCTGAAGAGCCGGCCCTGCGTCTTTGAGAGTTCGGCTGAAGAGCCGGCCCTAGTCTTTGAAAGTTCGGCTGAAGAGCCGGCGCTGCGTCTTTGGGAGTTCGGCTGAAGAGCCGGGCCTGCGTCTTTCAGAGCCCGGCTGGAGAGTCGGCCCTACGTGCTAGACTGCGCCCTCAAATTCGAACCCCGTGAGCGACATTTGAATCAGTCCCAGTACGTTCTCAGCGGCCTTCGTCCGACCGGTCGCGTCCATCTCGGCAACTACTTCGGCGCGGTCCGCAACTGGATCCAGTTGCAGGACTCCGGCAAGTATCACTGCTACTACTTCATCGCCGACTGGCACGCCCTCACCTCGGACTACGCCGATCCGTCGAAGATCCATGATGCGACCTTCGAGGCGGCCGCCGACTGGATCGCCGCGGGCATGGATCCGCAGAAGTCGACGATCTTCCTCCAGTCGCAGGTCAAGGAGCACGCCGAGCTCCATCTCCTTCTCTCGATGACGACGCCGCTTCCTTGGCTGGAGCGCGTCCCGACGTTCAAAGACCAGCAGGCTCAGCTGGAAGACAAAGACCTCAACACGTACGGCTTCCTCGGCTACCCGCAGCTGCAGACGGCGGACATCATCGTCTACCGCGCGCACTACGTTCCGGTCGGCGAAGACCAGGCCGCGCATCTCGAGCTCTCGCGCGAGATCGTCCGCCGCTTCAACAACTTCTACGGCCCCGTTTTCCCCGAGCCGCAGCCGCTCTTCACCCCGACGCCGAAAGTGCCGGGCCTCGACGGGCGGAAGATGTCGAAGTCGTACGGCAACACGATCCCGCTCAGCGCCAGCGCGGATGAGATCCGCGCGTTGGTCATGACGATGTTCACGGACCCCAACCGCATCCGGCGCAAGGATCCGGGCAATCCCGACATCTGCAACCTCTTCCAGTTCCACAAGCTCTTCTCCGACGAGGCGACCGTGGCGCGCATCGATCACGAATGCCGCACCGCGCAGATCGGCTGCGTCGACGACAAGAAGCTGATGGCCGAGATCATGATCGAAGCGCTTCGTCCGATTCGTGAAAAGCGCGAGGAGATCAACCGCGATCCGTCGATCGTGTGGGACGCATTGCGCGTCGGCAGCCAACGCGCGCGGGAACGCGCCGGCGAGACGATGGAAGTCGTGCGCAAGGCGATGCAGATCGACTTCCCCGAGTTGCGGTCATGAGCGAAGAAGAGAAAGATGTTGCTGCGGCCGTACCCGACCAGCAACCAGCAACCAGCAACCAGCAACTCGCACCAGAGCCCGAGATCGACGAGAGCGCGTACAAGATCACGCTCCCGAGCTTCCACGGCCCACTCGATCTTCTGCTGCACCTCATCCGCCAGCACAAGGTCGACATCTACGACATCCCGATCGTTCTGATCACCGAGCAGTACAACGCCTATCTCGACACGATGGCGGAGCTCGACCTCGAAGTGGCGGCGGACTACGTCTACATGGCCGCGCTGCTGATCCACATCAAGTCGAAGATGCTCCTCCCGCGCGACGAGAACGCGGACGCGCCGACCGAGGATCCTCGCGAGGAGCTCGTGCAGAAGCTGCTCGAGTACCAGCGCTTCAAAGCCGTCGCCGAAACGTTCGCCGAGCTCGACGTTCTGCGCATGGGCATGTGGGCGCGCCCGAACGTGCCGCTGCCGGGCGCCGAGCCGACGGAGCTCGACATGAGCGAAGTCTCGCTCTTCGATCTCATCGACGCCTTCCGCACCGCGCTCAATCGCTACAAGCAGAATCACCCCCAGGCGATCGAGCTGCAGCGCACTGCGCACAAGGTCTCGTCGAAGATGACCGAGCTGTACGACAAGTTGCGCGAGAAGTCGCCGATCCGCCTGCAGTGGTTTCTCGAAGGCCGCGATCGCAACGAGCTCATCGCCGTCTTCCTCGGCATGCTCGAGCTGGTCCGCCTCGGCGGCATTTCTCTGCAGCAGCCGGCCAACTTCGGCGAGATCGTGGTGTCCAAGACCGAGAACGACATCGACACCGCCACGTTTGCGTTGTTTGATAACACCTGAGACATGGAACCGACAGAACTCCGCGCCGCCATCGAAGCCATCCTCTTCGTTTCGTCCGATCCGGTGAAGATCGACGACCTGCTCGACGCTTTCCCCGAGGAGGGGAAGGATGCGGTGGCGACGCAGCTGGAAGAGTTGAAGCGCAACCTGGAGGCGAATCCGGGCGGCTTCGTGCTGGAGCAGACCGCGGGCGGCTGGCGTTTCGCCACGCGCGCCGAGCACGATCCGATCCTGCGCAAGTACTTCGCGAAGAAGGGCGAGAACCGGATGTCGATCGCCGCGCTCGAGACACTGGCGATCATCGCTTACCGCCAGCCGGTCACGGCGCCCGAGGTTTCGGACATCCGCGGCGTGAACGCGACCGGCGTCATCCGCACGCTGCTCGAACGACGGATGATCCGCGTTTCCGGACGCAAGAACGTCGTCGGATCGCCGTTCCTCTACCGCACGACGAAAGAGTTTCTCGTCCACTTCGGGCTCAATGACATCCGCGATCTGCCGCGCCTCGAAGAGTTCGGCGATCTGATCGGCGAGTCGATCAACGACGATCTCGTCGCCGCGATCCACGCCGCGGAGTCGGAGCCGCAGGCCGTCGAAGTTCCGTTGACGGAAGGCGAGGTGTCGGCCGAGCTCGCGGAAGACGCGGGCGAAGTCGCGCATGAACGTGCTGACGAAGTGCCCGCGGAGGTCGCGGATGAAGCGCAGGATGAAACACCCGCTGAAGTTGCTGAGGAAGCGTCCGATGAAGTGCCCACGGAATTAGCGGATGAAGCGTCCGATGAAGCGCCAACCGAAGTAGCGGATGAACCAGCGGCCGACGCGATCGGCGAAGTGGATGCCGAGGTGCTCGCCGAAGTCGCTTCCGACGAAGATGGCGAAGAAGTCGCATCGAGCGAGGTCGTCGAAGCGCAGGAAAGTGAAAGCGCGGAGTCGACAATCAACGATCAAACGCTGGACACGACGGACGGCAGCGGCGATCATCAGGAATGATGCAACTGGAGCGACTGCAGAAGATCATCGCGCATGCAGGTTTCGCATCGCGGCGCGAAGCAGAAGCGATGATTCGGGAAGGGCGGGTGACGGTCAACGGCCGCGTCGTGACCGAGCTCGGCTCCAAGGCGAATCCGCGCACCGATCACATCAAGGTCGACGGGAAGCTCATCACCCGTCCCGAGCCGCATCGCTACATCCTCCTCTACAAGCCGAAGGAAGTGATGACTACCGTCGAAGATCCGCAGCGCCGGCGGACGGTCATCGATCTCGTTCGGGGCGTGCGGGAGCGCATCTATCCCGTCGGCCGTCTCGACTTCCACTCCGAGGGGCTCGTACTGCTGACGAATGACGGCGAGCTCGCGTTCAAGGTCTCGCATCCGCGGCACGGCTCGGTGAAGACGTATCACGTCAAAGTGCGTGGCGTGCCCGAGGATCGGATGATCGACAAGCTGCAACGCGGGATCACGATCGAAGGCAAGCGCACGTTGCCGACGGAGATCGCGCGCATCAAGACGACCGGCAAGGGCGAAGACGAGGGCAACAGCTGGTTCGAGGTGAAGCTGCGCGAAGGACGGACGCAGCAGATCCGCAAGATGTTCCAGGCGATCGGCCATCCGGTGTCGAAGCTGCGCCGCGTGGCGATCGGGCCGATCTCCGATCCGAAGCTGACGCCCGGCGTTTGGCGCGAGCTGACGAAGCAGGAAGTGAAGATGCTCGCGACGATGCAGGAGCCGTTGCCGCCCGCGAAGCCCCG
>JAFAVZ010000531.1 GCA_019242175.1 Acidobacteriota bacterium | reverse complement strand
AGTCATACTTGCGCGCGTCGAAGAACATGCCTTCGAACAGGGCCTTGGCCGACTCGAGAGTCGGAGGATCGCCCGGGCGCATGCGGCGGTAGATCTCGATGATCGCCGCCTCGAACGACTTCGAGGTGTCCTTGCGGACGGTGTTGAGCAGGATGTCGCTGACGAGATCCCACTCGGGGAAGATGATCTCGATCTCTTCGATGCCGTGGCCCTTGAGCACTTCGGCCCAGTCGGCCGGAACGCTTTCGCTGGCCTCGAAGAGGACCTCACCGCTGTTCGTGTCGACGACGTCGGAGAGGAAGACGGCCTTGTCGAGCGCCGCGAAGTCGACCTTCGCCGAGGCTTCGTTGGTCTTCGTCAGCTGGTCGGCCATCTTCTGGTCGAGCTTGATGCCGCCGAAGACCGTGCGCACCGTGCGGCGGCCGCGGATCGAGTGACGCTCCTTCGCCTCTTCCTGATCGAGGACGCGCTTGTCGAACGAGAGCTCGACCTGGTCGCCGGAGATCGTCGCCTTGATCGGCGTGTAGAACTGGCGAAGGATCTCTTCGTCCGTGGTGAGACCGAGGGCGCGCAGGAAGACGGAGCCGAGGAACTTGCGCTTGCGGTCGATGCGGACGTAGAGGATGTTCTTCTGGTCGTACTCGAACTCCACCCAGGAGCCGCGGTACGGGATGATCTTGGAGAGGAACGTGTGGGCGGATTCCTTTGTGAAGAAGACGCCCGGCGAACGGTGGAGCTGGGAGACGATGACGCGCTCCGTGCCGTTGATGATGAACGTACCGTTGTCCGTCATCAGCGGGATGTCGCCGAAGAAGACTTCCTCTTCCTTCGCGTCGCGCATGTGCTTGACGCCGGTGTCGGGGTCCTTGTCGTAGACGAAGAGGCGGAAGGTGACCTTCAGCGGGACGCTGTAGGACATGCCGCGCTCCTGGCACTCCTCGACGGAGTACTTCATCTGCAGGTCGACCGGGTTGCCGCAGATGTCGCAGATCTCGACGCGGTTCTTGTTGATGACGCCGCACTTCTGGCAGTTGACGGTCTCTTCGTGAGGGTGATCGGTGATGATCTTCGACCCGCAGTTCGCGCAGGTCATGCGCAGGTGCTCGAGGCCCTTGAGCTGGCCGCACTTGCACTCCCAGTTGCCGATCGAGTAGCGGACGAAGTCGAGCGAGCACGTTTCCCGGAAGTCGCTGAAGGGGAAGACGCTCGTGAACACCGACTGCAGGCCCGTGTCTTCACGCTCCTCGGGGAGGAGGTTCATCTGCAGGAAACGCTCGTACGACTTGCGCTGCACGTCGATGAGATTCGGCAGCGCCATGTACGAACGGATCTTGGAGAAGTCGTGACGAACCGGCTCCTGTTTGGGCATGGCTCCGTTCATTCGGATGACTCCTTGAGTTGTGGTGTGACTACAGGCAGGGCCT
Source organism: Acidobacteriota bacterium (assembly GCA_019242175.1). Classification (GTDB taxonomy): domain Bacteria; phylum Acidobacteriota; class Thermoanaerobaculia; order Gp7-AA8; family Gp7-AA8; genus JAFAVZ01. Next base: position 2,201 of record JAFAVZ010000531.1, on the reverse strand, counting down.
CTCGCAGGCGACGCGAGAGGAGACATGCGGGGTTTGGAGCCTTGTGGCCAGGGCCGCTCCCCCCCTGACCGACTCCGAGGTAATCAACAAAAGCGAATTCCGGGCGCGGGTGTTCCCACGCCCGGAAGATATTTCCGTTGTCGTTCCGAGCCGCCGCCGAGGAAGAATCTCCGTTCGGTTGCCGGGAGATCCTTCGCCCGTCTACGCGGTCTCAGGATGACGCACCGGGCTCACGCCCGTTGCGTCACTTGATCGTGACCTTGGCGCCGGCCTCTTCGAAGACCTTCTTGATCTTCTCGGCCTCGTCCTTGGAGACGCCTTCCTTGACGGTCTGCGGAGCGCCTTCGACGAGGTCCTTGGCTTCCTTCAGACCGAGCGAGGTGACTTCGCGGACGGCCTTGATGACGTTGATCTTCTTGTCGCCGACTTCCGACAGGACGACCGTGAACTCGGTCTTCTCTTCGGCCGGGGCGGCCGCGGCCGCGCCAGCGCCACCACCCGGCATCGCCATCGGCATGGCAGCCGCGGCGGCGGAGACGCCGAAGCGCTCCTCGAGGGCCTTGACGAGCTTCGAGAGGTCGAGAACCGACATCGACTCAATCTGCTTCACGAAATCTTCGGTAGAAACGGACATTTCATCCTCCAAAAAATTTTCTCTGGCGGGCTGGGCCCGCGCGGTTTATCGATTCGGTTTACTCGGCTGCCGGCGCTTCGCCGCCATCGCCCTTCTGCTTCGCAATCTGGTCGAGCACGACCGCGAAGTTGCGGAGCGTGCCGTTGAGCACAGTGACGAGACCGCGGATCGGGTGCTGCATGAGGTACAGCAGCTTCGAGATCAGCTCCTCGCGGCTGGGCATCGTGGCGATGTTCGGGATCTCGCTCGCGGGAAGAACCTGCCCGTCGAGCATGACTCCCTTGAACGTGACGGACGGAACGTCCTTGGCGAACTTCGTGAGCGCCTTCGCCAGGGCGACGGCGTCATCGGAGTTGTAGGCCACCGCGGTCGGGCCGACGAACTCGTCCTTCAGGGCGAGAAGCGGGGAGTCCTTGAGGGCGATGAGAGCCAGCGTGTTCTTGACGACGACGTAGCTCGACTTCGTCTCCCGGACCTGCTTGCGCAGCTCGGTGACCTGGGGAACGGTGATGCCCTTGAAACCGATCAGGAACGCGTTGGTCGCCTGGCCGATGCCTTCGTTGAGCTCGGAGATTGCCTGCGCTTTTTCGTCGCGATTCATGCTCCCTCCTTACTCCGCCTTCACTTCGCCGACGGTCGAATCGAGGGCGATGGAAGGGCTCATGGTCGAAGAAATGTAGATGGTGCGAACGTACTTGCCCTTGGCAGCGGGCGGCTTCGCCTTGCGGACGGCGCTGATGATCGCCGTCGCGTTGTCGCGGAGCTGGTCCGCGGAGAAGGAGATCTTGCCGACCGGGACGTGGATGATCGACGTCTTGTCGACGCGGAACTCCACCTTACCGGCCTTGATCTCCTGGATCGCCTTGGCGACGTCGAACGTGACGGTGCCGGTCTTCGGATTGGGCATCAGGCCGCGAGGGCCGAGGACCTTTCCGAGCTTACCGACGGAGCGCATCATGTCCGGCGTGGCGATGACGGCGTCGAAATCGGTCCAGCCACCCTGGATGCGGTCGACGATGTCGTCTCCGCCCACGATGTCCGCGCCGGCTTCCTGCGCCTCACGCTGCTTCTCGCCCTGGGCGATCACGAGCACGCGCTTCGACTGTCCGGTACCGTGGGGGAGCACGGTCGTACCTCGGACCATCTGATCGGCGTGCTTCGGATCGACGCCGAGGAGCATCGAGATCTCGACCGTCTCATTGAACTTGGCGAATGCAATCTGCTTCAGCAGATCGAACGCCTCGTCCAGCTGATACGGCCGCTGCTCGACCTTCTCGGCCGCCGCGCGATACTTCTTGCCGTGTTTGGCCATTTCACCTCCGTAGTTTTAACGGTGAGCCGTCGCGGCCCACCTCCTACTGATTGCCGCGGCTACGCGCCGCGACGCCTCTTACCGAATTGAGGATGAAGGATTGAGAATTGAGGATGACGCTTCCGCGTCGGCCTCGCTTCCCGTCGTCCTCAATCCTCAATTCTCAATTCGTCTTACTGGACTTCCAGTCCCATCGACCGCGCCGTGCCTTCGACGGTCCGGATCGCGGCCTCGAGGCTCGCCGCATTCAGGTCG
>JAFAVZ010000518.1 GCA_019242175.1 Acidobacteriota bacterium | reverse complement strand
AACAGTGTCCTGCGCGCCATCGGGTTTGCCGTGAAAGGTGACGATGACGTTAGCCCCTCTCTCCGCGATCCGAATCGCCGCGCTCTGCCCAATCCCCGCGCTGCTGCCGGTGACGATCGCAATCCTCGTATCTGCCATTTTGCGTGTTCTCCTCGTTCGAAGTTGCACGCAAGGTAAGCCCGAGAGACAGGACGGTGAATGATGCGGCGTCTGTGATTCGTTCGCGGGCGTCTGGATCCCAGCGATTCGACGATCAGCTTCCATTCACCGAGATAGCGGCCTTCGCTTTCCGCGGTGGGCCAGACGAATGCGGTCAGCTGATGCTCGCCCGGCGCGAGGCCTTCCGTGCGGAGCGGAACGCGCCAACCGGAACGACTCGCCTCGCCCGTGCTCTCGCGCACGTCCGGCCGTTCGAAAAATTCGCGCGACACGACCGCTTCGGCGCCATCGATCGCGACGCCGATCCGCCACGGCGTGGCGTGGCCGGCCAACGCCCAACCGCTGGCGAATGTCTCGCCGCCGGCTGACTCCACGCCATCGAACCTGCCGCGCGTTCGGTACAGCAGGTCCGCCGAGGCCGGACCTCTTCGCGCGGAGGCGAGAAAAGGCGTGTTGCGCCAGTTCCACGCCGGGCGCATCTCCAGCGGACCGCGTGGGGACGCGAAGATCAGGACGTCGCTCATGCCCGTGTAGCAGAACGCGCCGATCGCTTCGATGACGATCGCGACGCCGACCGCGAGCTGGAAGGAGCGCTTTCCGAGGCCGCGCAACGCGGCGACGACCGGCACGAGCATCCACAGCAGAAACGGCAGCAGGTCGGTCATGTAACGCGGTCCCCACGAAATCCCGCCGCGCCAGTCGGTCTTGGCGTAGAGCAGGATCTGCAGGACGACGGCGACGGCCATCGCCACCGTGAGCCGGCGTTCGGCGCGATCGGTCGGCCGGTGTCGCCAGGCCAGTGCGAGGAACAGGAGGAACGGGGAGAAGACGAGGAGGCCGCGCGTCGGACTGACCAGCAAGCCCGCGATCCCTTCGAACAGATCGTGCTCGAAGAAAGGGCCGTTGTTCATCGCCTGGTAGCCGCCGGTCACATAGCCGAAGGTGCCGAGGTTGTAGGAAAGCACGAGCAGCGTCGGCACCGCCACACCCACCGCGAGCGGAATGGCGCGACTCCATCGCGCCGCCCACGTCAATCCATGGATGAGGAGCGCGGCGGCGAGGATGACGTCGGGCGGGCGGTTGGCGGCGAGGAGTCCGCACAACAAACCTGCCGCCAATGCGCGCGACGCCGTGGGCTGCGCAGTCAGGCACAGCAGGGCACCAATGACCAGCAGTCCGGCGAGCCCGTGCTGCCACAGAGCCTGGCTGCTGACCACCCAGGTCGTCGTGCCGAACGCATAGGCGATGGCCAGCCACAACGCGACCGCATGCGTCGTCCGCCGTTTCAACAGCAAATAGAGAAGCGAGACGGACGCCGCCGCAAGGCACGATGCGGTCAGCTTCTCCATGACTCTCGCAACGTAGTCGAGTTGCGCGTCCGTCCCGCCGCGCGCGTTCAAAACCGCGATTGCCGGCAGATAGACCGGCGCGAGCAACACCGGCGCGACGATCGGATACAACGACGCTTTGCGCCCATCCGGCAACCGCACGATCCAATAGGCGCCGCTGCCTCGTCCCTGCGAGACGATCTTCTCGATCGGATCGAGAAGCACGGTCCCATGCTGCCAGACGGCGAAGGGAAGATACCGGGCCGGATAACAGTCCCCGGCGCTGATCGCCCGCCCATTCGCGTTGTAGAGCAGGAAGCGGCAGAGCCCGAGGAGGAGGGAGGTTCGCAGCGCGGGGAGTGTAGCAGTCGCTAGAACAAATCCGGCACGTGCACGAACCCGCGCAAGGCGGCGACCGTTTTCGGCGAGATCGGCCCGAGGAACCACGAGAGTGTTTCGAGCGTCGTGTCGGGAATCGCGTAGCGCGTCACGAATTGCACCGGAACGTCGCGGTTCTCCTCACTGTCACGAGCGTCGAAGAGATCGCCGACGGCGCTCTCGTTCGGGTTCACGACCGTCGCGTGCAAGCCGGCATCCGCGAATGCGGACGCGAAGTCGTCCTTGCGGTAGCCGTAGTGCGTGCATGCGAGGCAGGCGACGACGGGCGCGTGGCGGTCGTGCATCTTCTCGATCGCGATGCCGACCCAGCGGCGGATCTCCGCACGTGCATGCGATCCCTCGCGGTCTTCCGAGATGATGTCGGCCAGGCCGGGGCAGGCCTGACTCACGATGCGCGACGCGTCGATGCCCTGCGCTTCGAGCGAACGCGCGTACGTGCCGGCGTCGATCGTCGTCTGGGTGGCGAAGATCATCGCGGTGCTGCGCGGATCGGCTGCCAGGTCGGCGAGCACGAGGCGCACGCCGGTCTCGACGATGCCCCTCACCGGGATCGGCGCCTGGGCGAAGAACGGCGTGTCGGGCAGCAGCACGGAAAGCGTGTTGCACGCGACGTAAATCAGGTCGGGCGCGTAGCGGTCGGTGACGTTGCGCAAGAAGCGGTCGAACGTCGCGAGTTTCACCTCGCGCGACGGCATCGCGTTGTAGCCGTAGTCGTTCTCCGGCGCCGCATTGGCGAACGTCAGCCGCACCGGCTCGTCGAAGCCGTGCATGCGCAGGAATCGTTCGGCGTACGCGACGACGGAGAGGCCGCCGACTCCCGAATCGGTGACGAGGATGTGCATCAGCGCGCCTCGAGCTCGAAACGATCGGTCATCAGGTCGAGAAGAATCGGCACATGGCGGTCCTTGAGCGTGTACAGCGACGCGTCTTCGAGCTCCAGCGTCACGAGGTTCAGCTTCTGCTCGCCGGCCCAGGTGCCCATCGAGCCGGGCGTCGGATAGCCGATCTCCGTCAGGAACGGGAGTGCGCAGCGGTCGGCTAATTGCTTGCCGAGGTGCGAGGCGCCGCTGTCGTCGACGCAGGCGAGGGCGGAATGCAGACTGACGATCGCGCGCGGCTGCAAACGCTCGAGCAACGCAAGGAGCGCTCGCGTTTCCGGCTCGGAAGCCGGCGCGCTCCCGGTCGTGAGCGCGATGTCGCGCGCGTCGTTCGCGCGGCTCTTGTAGAAGACGGGATCGGCACTCCAGTTGGACGTCGGAAAGTTGCGGTTGAGATCGACGCCGCGCGCGTTGCCGCGCGTGCCGCGCAACAGGCCATCGGGGTTCCCACAGAGGATCACCGCCGCGCGCAACTCGCCCATCGGCAAGCACCGCAAAGCCTCGGAGACGACGACCGTCGTTTCCGACTCATCGCCGTGAATCGCCGCGAGGATGACGACGTCCGTGCGTTTTTCATCGGGCAGATAGACCGTCAACGGCAAGCCGTCGATGGACGTGCCGTAGGTCTCGTGCGGATGACGGATCTCGCCGCGATCGCGGCGGGGCACCAGCGCCTGTTCGGTCACTGCGCGCTCTTCGCCTTCAGCGTGTAGCTCACCCGCAGCGTCTCGCCGGCCTTCGGCTGCACGGCCTCATCGAGCGGCTCGAAGCCATCCTTCTCGATGTGGATCGTGTACTCGGCGCTCGCGTCCAGCACGAGCATGCTGAACTGCCCTTTCTCGCTCGTCGCCTTCTCCTGCCGCACCTGCGTGCCGTTGCGCGTCAGGACGACTTTCGCGTCGGCGACCGGTTGCCCCCCGGCGTCGACGACGGTGCCGACGATGCGGCCCTGGTCGGCGGCGAGGGCGGAGGTGGCGAGGAGGAGGAGCGTGAAGAGGGCGATCGACGCGCGTTTCATGCGGCGATCCTAACGCTTCACCTTGTAGCGGATCCAGACGATCGAGTCTTCGCGCTGCTCGACGGAGATCAGCTCCAACGGCCGGGCCGGCGTCGACTCGCCCGCGTCGAAGAGCGTGGCGACGTTCGTGGCGCCGTCCGCGACCGGCGCGATGAGGAGGCTCAATTCGTCGATGCAATCGGCTTCGAGAAACGTGCCGTTGATGTTGCCGCCGCCTTCGAGCAGGAGCGTCTGGATGTCGAACGTGTCGGCGAGTTTCTGCAGCACCATCGGCAGATCGATGCGCTCCCTGCCGCCGAACAGGTAGGAGACGCCCTTCGATTGGAGAAACGCGAGGTAGTCGTCGTCGACGCTTTCCGTGAGGATGGTGATGACGTGCTCCTCGTCGATCATGTTCGATTCCCACCGCAGCTTGCCGCTCGGATCGATGGCGATGGCGTAGGAGTCGGCGTCATCGCGATCGATGAAGTCGACGCGCGGGATGGGCTCGCCATGGTCCCGCCCTGGAACCTCCGCGTTCCCCGCGTACGGCTCCATGGAGACGCGTCCGATGATCCAGGCATCCGCGCCAAACGTAGCTGCGGTCTCTTCATATGCGGCGCTCAAGGCGCGGGAGACGCTCCATCGACCGGTGACGATGCGGCCATCGACGGACGGACCCATGTGGCAGATGACGTGCGGGCGAGTCATGGGCGCATTCTGCCGCAGAAGGGGGCGTCAGAATGCCTTCTTCGCGTATTGCACGGCTGGGTCCTGGGTCTGCAGATCGATCACGAGAAGAAACCCTTCCCGAGAAAACGTGTCGTTCATGACATCGGGAGGTGCCATGTCAGCCATCGGACGCCTGGTGTTTCTGCTCGTAGGTCTTTCTGCGCTTCCGCTCATCGCCGCTCCGGATCTTCACATTGCGACCGGAAGAGCGCATCTGAATGCGGGCCGTGGAGTGGAGGCGCGCAAAGAATTTGACGCCGCGATGCAGGAGTATCGCAAAGCCGGCGATCAACATGGCGAAGCCGTGGCGCTGATGTTCGTGGGAGTAACAGACGTCCGCCTCAACAACATCGACGCAGCGCGAGGAGAGCTGAACAATGCCGCGATGCTGCTCGACAAGAACCAGGACTATCTCGGCTCTTGGCTCGCCTTCCTCGTTCTCGTCGAGCTCGAGAAAGGGATGGGCCTGTACACGGCCGGTTTCGCGTGGCTGGCCGAAGCGGAGAAAGAGCTCGAGAAATTGAAAGATCCAAACGCATCTTTCACTTTGGCCACTTTCCTCACCATGGCCACCGAAAGCGGACCGCAGGTCGAATTGGTGCGTCAGCTCAATGCGCAACCCGGGGCATCAATTCTCTTTAAATCCGTCCTTGTCAGCTCCTTCGTAGAGCCATTCCTGCACGACTCGCGAGGAAGTCTGCTCCTCCTCACTGGCCAACTGGATAAGGCGGAGTCGGAATTCAAGGCCGCAATCGACGGCGCGGAGATTTTTGCGGGCAGCCTGAGCGGCACCTTCGCGGCGCATCTCGGCGATTTGGAATTCAGGCGCGGCAAGTTCGACGCGGCCATCACGCAATATCAGCGGGCTCGCCAAAGCGTTACCGCGATGCCCTGGAGGCTGGGCGACCAGCTGACGGAGCTTGGCATCCTCGGGCGCCTTGCGGAGACAGAGAATGCCGCGGGACGACTCGAACAGGCGCTCGCATGGAACGATGAGGCACTCAGCCTCGTGCGTAGCAGCGGCAATCAAACCGAAGAGGCGTCGCTCTATGAATCACGCGCCCACTTGCTGCTGCTCAACCAGCGTTACGAGGAGACAGAAGCTGCTCTTCAACGCGCGCTTCTCCTCACCGAGAGCACCCATGACGTGTCTCGACAGGCGTCGATCGAGGGAGACCTGGGCGGCCTGGACACGATCAGGGGCGACTATGGATCGTCGGCTACCCATTTCGAAACCTCCATCGAGCTATATCAGTCGCTCAACGACCCGATGCTTGAATCGTCGGCATGGGTGGGCCTGACAATCGCCTATCTGGGCAGTGACTCCGACGTAAACGCAGAGCGCATGTTGCGGCGATCCCGCGATCTCGCTGAGAGGAGCCAGTTCGACCTCCAATGCTCCTGGATCTCGTTCTTGGAAGCGATTTGGAAGTATCGAAAAGGAGCCATGAGTGGGAGGGAACTGATCCGTGCGATCGAAGATCTCGAGCAGACTCCGGAGGCCGCCGATGTTGGCTTCACCCGAGAAACCTCCCAACTGATGCAGCAAATGATTGCGGCCGGAGAATCGTCGCCGCCGGATCCCACGGTCAACCTGGTGAAGGACCGGCACTCTCCACTTCCCCTTCAGGGATTCGTGGACATCCTCGAAGGGCGAAAGCAGTTGCTCGCGGGAAACGTCGGTCTCGCGCGTGAGATCTGGAAGAGAGGTCTTCAAGGGTCGACTTTCAACCGTGAGTGGCGCGCCGGCTTCATGGGGCTCATCGGTGCTTCGTATTGGAAGGAGGGCAAAGCGGACGAAGCCATCGACTGGTTCTCCAAGTCCGCCCGGGAAGTGGATCTGGTCGTGAGCGATCTGCACGCGAGCTTCATGGTGACCAGCTTCCTCGGGAGTGAACGCCGAGCGTATTACGACATTCTGGTCGAGTTGCTGGCCCGCTCCGAACGCGTCGAAGACGCCTTCGATGCCATGGAGCGCGCACGAACTCGCGCCTTTCTGCGTCTCATTGGAAATCGACGCATCCATCCGAACGCGGGCGCCGAGCCGGCGTTGGCTCGAGAAGCGGAGGAGCTCCGCCTGAAGATCGCGACGTGGGAAGAGCAGCCAATTCCCAATGAATCATTGACGGAGGCGCGCACAGAGTTTCAGGCGTTATTGCAACGCCTGCAGGTGACCGACCCCGAGTATGCGTCGCTCACCGACGTCGAACCGTTGAAGCTGGACGCCATTCGGCGGGAGCTTCCAGCGGAAACGACATTGCTCGCGTACTTCGTATCCGGCTTTGGCGTTCACGCGTGGATTCTCGATGCGACTTCTTTGGAGCACGTGAAGCTGTCGCTGGATCAGCCGGAGCTCGCCCGGATCACCTGCTGGGCCACGCAGCTCGGCTACTCGAACGGAGCGCGCGGCGCGAAGCCCCTCGAATGCGGCACAGACCCCACCACGGCGGAAGACGCCTACACTGAGCTCATCGCACCCGTTCGAGCGAAGATTCACAATTCTCGGTTGCTCATCATTCCCCACGGTCCTCTGCATTACGTCCCGTTCGCGGCGCTGCGCGATCCGACGACCCGACGCTATCTCATCGAGGACTACACACTTCTTCATGGGCCCAGCGCGAGCTCGCTCCGCTTCCTGAAGGCGAAAGAAACTCCTGTCGACGGCACCGTTCTCATCCTCGGCGATCCGGCGACGGCGGCGCAGCCTGCGTTGCCGGGCGCAAAGCGCGAGGCCGAGCGAGTGGCAGAGCGCTTCGACACCAAAGCGAAGACGGGACGGGAAGCAAAAGAGAGCCTGCTCTCCCATCTCGACGGCAAAGTCGACCTGTTGCACATCGCAGCGCACGGAACGTATGACAGCGCCACCCCTCTTTTCAGCTCCATCGCGCTCGCTGCCGGCGAAGGAGCAGACGGCAGGCTGGAGGTGAACGAGATCCTCTCGTCGCTCGATCTGTCGGGCGTCAACCTCGTAGTGCTCTCTGCCTGCAGTTCCGGTATCGGAAAGCGAAGCGGAGGCGACGAGATCCTCGGGCTGACTCGCTCTCTTCTGTATGCCGGAACGCCCGGCGTCATCTCAACGCTCTGGAGCATCGATGACGAGGCGACCACGCCGCTCATGGAGAAGTTCTACGATCGCCTGCTCGGTGGCGCATCCATCGCGGATTCGTTGCGCGGCGCACAACTCGAGCTGTTGCACGACGAGCGCTACGCGGATCCACGCTATTGGGCTGCGTTCTTTCTGATCGGCGATCCGCAGGCGCGCTGGAGCTCGAAACGTTAAACGCCACGCAATCGCAAGAGCAGATCGTTCAACGCCGCCCACCCCGAGGGCGCGTCCGGCAACGTCGAGCGTTCGCCGGCTTCGATCAGCGTTGCCATCAGGCGTTCGTACTCGCTGCGATGAAACGCCGATGAGGGGAGTCGCTCCTTTTCGCTGCCGCCGATCTTGCGCGCCATCAGGTCGTCGAGAAACGGGAGGCGGGCTTCGGCATTCAGGCGTGGCAGGTTCGCCTCGACTTCGCCAGTGCGCAGGAGATGGATGCCGGTGAGCAGCACGCGGAACACGTAGAGTAGCGGCTTCACGCGCGGCGGGTCTTCCTTCTCGAAGAGGCGCCACTGGTTCTCGGCGAATCCGACGTAGTGGCGTACGTGATGGCGCGTCACGCAATTGCGAGCGATGGCGCGCAGCTCCTCGTGCGCTGGGCTGGTGGCGAGGACGAGGGGCGAGTGAAGTTGCTCGAGCACGTAGCCGTTCGGCCGGAGCAGCAGGCGGAAGAATTTCGCGGCGTCGTGCGTGACGACGTCGAGCTCGGGCGGACCGTCCTCCATCCGTTCGAACGTCTCCTCGCCTCGTTCGAGTCCCACGAGCTCGCGGAGCGGCAACACGTGCACGCCGCGGATGTCGTAGTCCGAATCGGCGGATGCGAAGCCGTAGAGATGCGCGCCGCTGATCGTCGCGAACACGAGCGGATAGGGATGCTCGGCCACCGCCGCGCGCACCGCTACCGGCACGTCGATCATCGCGCGTCCACCATCGACCGGCGCGCCTTCAGGAGGAACGCGTTCGCGGCGTCGAAGTCGGGACGATCGGGCAGCGTCGTCGTCGAGAACGCCGCGTCGAATGCGCGATGGAGCTCGAGACGCCACGCGTCGACCTCTTCCCACGACAACTCACCGTTGCGGATCGCGAGCAGGCGGTCGCGATGCTCGATCACGCGCACCGGCACGTCGTGCTCGCGCAGGATGGTGACACCTGAAAGCAACAGCCGAATGAGATGCATCGCGTGCTTCCACTTGATCGCGCCGCGCGTGCGCAGGTCCTGCTCGAGCCGTTTGAACTGGGAGAGCACGTAGCCGTTGTACGTCTGGTACACGAGCTTCGACAGGAAGCGCGTGCGCATCGCCAGAAGCTCCTGCGCAAGCTCCGTCGCCTGCTCCGCGAGGGGCGTGTACAACGTCTCGAGGATCCCGGGATTCGCCTTGAGCGCAAGACGGAGAAACTTGCCGAGCTCCCAGTACGTCTCCTGCGTCTCCTCGTTCTCCAACTGCTCGGGAACGCCGGCGAGCGACCATTGCAAATCGGCGGGTGGCAGGTAGATCCCGCGGCGATCGACGTCCGATGTTTCGGTGTCGAGTCCGAATGCACGCGAGCCGACGACGCAGCGGTAGATGACGAAGCGCAGCAAGTCCTCTTCGGCCGGCTCGCCGTCGCCGACCGCGCTTTCCCGCACGCTCTTCAGGATGCGGAACTCCGCGCGTAGGAGGCTCGCCTCCGCACCGTCGGGAAAGCGGATGCGGTACGCCTGCGCGCCATCGGCTGGCGCGCGCACGATCACGCCTACCGCTCCGGCAGGAAGCGTCGCGCCGGTCTCCAAGACGGCGACTTCGGCTTCCGCCACGACGCGCGTTCCGGGCGGCACGATGAGCTGCATCGCACCGCACTCTACAACGCGAAGGGCCGACTCGCGCCGGCCCTTCATCCATATCGGGAGTGCGATTGAGAACGAGACGCGGGCGCAGGCGTGTCCTCCGACCCCCACTTCCCGCTTGCGGCCGTGTCTTCTCATGACACAGCACCATGAGCACAGACGAAGCAGGGCATCTCGAGTCGCAGACCAGTTGGCCGGACCCACTCGGCGGCGGACTATGGAATGTCGGGACGCTCGCACTGCCGGCTACGATGCTCTCCTCATCCTCGGCACTCGTCCTCGGCGGCGCCTTCGTCTTTCTGCAGTTTTTCGGAAGCGAACAGGAGCTCTTCGTGGTGCCTTCGCCCTGGACATTCGCAATCGGCGCCGTGGCTGCGACCATCGCATGGACGATCGTGCATGTCTGCCGCACGCGTCCAGGACGTCTGTGGCCGCGTCTGTGGGCACTCGCGCTCGCGACTCTCGATACGATCGTCGCGGGGCTCGGTCTGGCGTTTCCATCGCACTCCGCTCTTCTGGCATTGGCCGTCTCCGGCCTGGCTGCATCCGTGGTCTTGATTCCGCGTCTCGTGAAGCTCCGTCCCAATAGTGCGATGGTGCAGCGCGTGGCGCCGATTAGCGCGTTCCTGGCCCTGATGATCATCCCCTCCTCTTGTGCAATACGGCATGCGATCGCCACGAAGACGGAGCAACGCGTCGACGACAGAATCCGGCAATTGCAACGGCTGGCGCTTCAGGTTCGGGAGACGTCGTCGTTCGATTGGTCGCGCATGGAAGACAGCCCCGACGCCGCGAGCCGCGCTGTCGAGACATTGCGCGGGCTCTCCGTTCCTACGAGCAAAGGGGAGAACGAGCTTTGGCGCTCGGCCGCGAGTCTGCACAAGGATGACGAGCTCGTCGCCGCGATGGACGGTGTGACCGAGGAAGTCGTCGGTGCGTTCAACCCAGAACGGGTGCCGCGCGTCTCGACATTGCGCGAGCCGGCGCTCCGCTGGGAGCATCCGTCCCGACGGTGGATTCCATACTCGCAATTCCCTGTCCTGAGTGAAATCGCAGGTACTTATCACCAGGAGCTCGGACGCCTTTTCGCGGAGCTCGCGCCACAATCGATTGGCCGCGACCAGCCCGCGGCCGTGGAGTACCAACGTCACTACCAGCAGCGGCGAGAACTGCTGCGTTCGTACCTCAACGACACCGCCGGGAGTTGGACGGACAATTGGGCCGCCTTCCGCGTCCCTCATCATGACGAGCTCATTGGACGTAACGACGCTCCGCTGAGAGAAGTCCTTCAGGCTCCGTTCGTGAGCGGTCCCTACGGAAAATTGTCTTCAGGCCAATTTTTCCGATTGATGTCATTGCCCCTGTCGACGGCCAAAAGCATCACGGGATGTGACGAGGGCGCGCGTCCGGCGCATGCGCCTGGCTGCCATTGTCACGACTACGCCGAAGGATCGTTTTCCTACTTTCGGGTCGACTGCTACTCCTACGTACCGCGTAAAGAGGCCACCGGCGCCGATCTCCGCGTCGAACTGCGCCTCGTCTATCAGTCGCGTTATCGAAAGGGCCTGTTGGCGAACGAGTTGCCGAACGAGTTGTTTTTCCATTTCCTCCTTCCCCCAGGCGCGGAGGAATCGGCATTCCGTGAAGAGGTCATGACGGCGCTGTCGACCGCGGCACGCGTGTTTCAGCCAAGAGCGATCCAGCGGTCGAAGGATCGCAGCGGCTCGGTCGCTTCCGGGTTCACGCTGCGTCAGAAAGGCGAGACGCTCGACATCGTCTCGAAGCTCGTCCCACTCCAGGGACTGGTTCCCGAGCGTAAGGCATTGCTGGTTCGCGTGTTCCGGCCTGGCTTCGGCTCGGCTTTATGAGGACGAAGATGGACGAAGAGCCGAACAAGACGCGACGCTGGTATGACGATGCGGATTCCGTCGACACTTCCCTCGCGGAGCTCGTTCCGGAAAC
>JAFAVZ010000446.1 GCA_019242175.1 Acidobacteriota bacterium | reverse complement strand
GCCGGCCAGCCGACCTTCGGCCTGGTCAACGGCTACGAAGCCTCGGTCGACCCGCGCCAGTACCAGGTCGCGGCCAAGATCCGCTTCTGATCCGCTTCACCAACGTTTGATGGGAGGGCCACTCGCAAGGGTGGCCCTTTTCTTTGCATGCGAAAAGCCCTTCCGATCCTCGCCCTCCTCGTAGCGCTGCCCCTCGCCGCCGCCGACGATCCCTGCGCCGGCTCCTATGCGCCGCTGAACGCGACGCTCTGGCAGCAGACGTCCGCCGAATACGACGCGCTCACGCGGCAGGTCTACGCCGGCGCGCGGCGCAACCTCGAGGCCGTGCTTGCCCTGCATCAACCCGATCCCCTCGGCCGCCCGCCCGCGATCGTGCTCGACGCCGACGAGACCATCATCGACAACTCGTCCTTCGACGCGTCGCTGATGAAGGCCCGCCAGACGTACTCGCCGGATGCCTGGCGCAACTACGCGCTCAACGGCTTCCCCCGCCCCATCCCTGCCGCGCTCGAGTTCCTCCAGTGGGCGGCGTCGCAAGGCGTGGAGATCTTCATCGTGACGAACCGCGCCGTCGAAGAGAAGCCCCGCCTCCTCGAGGTGCTGACGCACTATGGCTATCCGATGGCCGACGCGAAGCACGTGCTGACGAAAGGCGAGAAGCCGGAGTGGACGAGCGACAAGTCGTCGCGCCGGGCCTTCGTCGCAGCCGACCATCAGCTGCTCATGCTCTTCGGCGACGACCTCAACGACTTCGTGAACACCTCCGGCAAGTCCGTGGCCGAACGCAGCAAGCTCGTCGCCGACAACGCGTCCAAGCTCGGAACGACGTGGTACCTCCTCCCGAACGGCGCGTACGGCTCGTGGGAAACCGAGCTCGGAGCGAAAACGAACACGCCCGATTGCGGGCTGCGGGAGAAGGTGGATCAGCTGCGCGTAGACAAGGATTGGCAGCGATGAACGCGGTCTGGCGGCCTTCCCGACCGGTCGCGCTGCTGCTCGGCATCGCGAGCTTGTGGCCGCCGATCTACATGCTCCTCTTCTTCGGCGTCGTGGCCATGTTCTTCCTCCATCCGCCGGGCAACTCTCCCCACTCGGGATTCCCCGCCGCGTTCGGTGCGCTCTTCATCGTCCACTTGTTGACGATGCTCCTGACGTTCGCGCTCCTCGCCGCGTTCATCGTCCACGCGTTCAAGACCGATCTCATCGCGCAGGACAAGAAGGTGCTCTGGGTCGTCATCCTCTTCTTCGGCGGGATCATCGCCAATCCGATCTACTGGTACCTCTACATCTGGAAGCCGCTGCGCCCCGCCGTGTGAGACTCGGGCACGTCTCCTGCAGTTATTCGCAATCGGGAGACAATGGAAATGAATAAATACAAATCCTTGGCAGCGTTAGGCTTAGTGGTCCTTCTGGCCGGCTGCGGTTCCACCGGCAGCGGCATCGGCGACATCTTCGGCGGCGGCACCGCCAGCAACCCCCAGAATTACGAGATCCGCGGCACGGTCGATTCCGTCGACCTCAACGGCCGCTCCATCTACCTCACGAACGTCAGCGGCTACAACAGCATGCTTTCCAGCGGCGGCAGCGGCCAGACCGCTCGCGTCTATTTCGACGATCGCACGCCGGTCGATTGGCAGGGCCGTTCGTATCGTCCCGCCGACCTCGAGCGCGGCGATCAGATCTCGATCCGCGTCGATGAATCGAACAATCGCCTCTACGCCAACTCGGTGAGCGTCACGTACAACGCGAACGCCTCGAACAACTACCCGAACAACAACTATCCGAACAACAACTACCCGAACAATAGCTCGAGCTATTCGACCGTCCGCGGCACGGTGCGCTACGTCGACACCAACCGCCGCACGATCGAGCTCGGCTCCAGCAGCTGGATCTCCGGCTTCACGACGGGGAACAGCAGCGCCGGTACGATCACGGTCAGCTACGACTCGAACGTGAACGTCGACGTCTCCGGCCGCCTCTATCCGGTGAACGGACTGGAAGCGGGCGACGTCGTCGAAGTGCAGGTGACGAATCCCAACAGCTCTCTGCCGATCGCGCAGCGCATCACTCTGATCCGCAACGCGCGCAGCTAAACGACACTCGTAACGCTTTCTGAACCGCAACTCCCCGCCCCGCGCGGGGAGTTGCTTTTTTAGTACCATCCGCGGATTCCCGGAACGTCGCTGACCGAGGAGTCTGACTTGCGTTTTTCGAGTGTTCTCGCGCTCTCCCTCCTGCTCGCCACCGCCGCTGCCGCCGACGACCTCGCGGACATCAAAAAAGAAGTCGCCAAACGCCACGACGAAGCCGTGAAGCGCCTCCAGGACTGGATCGCGCTGCCGTCGATCGCCGCCGAGAATCGCAACTATCCGGCCGGCGCTGAATACATGGCCAAGCTGGCGAAAGACGCCGGCTTCCAGCAGACGACCGTGCTCACCACCGACGGCAAGCCGGGCGTCTTCGCCACGCTCGACGCCGGGGCGAAGAAAACCATCGGGCTCTACTTCATGTACGACGTGAAGCAGTTCGATCCCGCGGAATGGAGCTCGCCCCCGCTCGAAGCGCGCATCGTCGACAAGCCGGGCCTGGGCAAGGTGATGGTCGGCCGCGGTGCGGTGAATCAGAAGGGCCCCGAGGCGGCTTTCCTGGCGGCGCTGCATGCGATTCGCGGGGCGGGCAAGAAGATGCCCGTGAACCTCGTGATGGTCGCGGAAGGGGAGGAGGAGATCGGCTCGCCCCACATCGGGGAGATCGTGCACCGGCCGGAAGTCGAAGCGGCCCTGCGCAAGACGATCGGAATCTTCATGCCCTCCGCCCAACAAG
>JAFAVZ010000248.1 GCA_019242175.1 Acidobacteriota bacterium | reverse complement strand
CCCAGCCTGCCAAAAAAAGACATTGCCTAGCCTTTCGTTCGTTGT
Organism: Acidobacteriota bacterium; assembly: GCA_019242175.1. GTDB lineage: Bacteria > Acidobacteriota > Thermoanaerobaculia > Gp7-AA8 > Gp7-AA8 > JAFAVZ01. The sequence goes on along the minus strand of JAFAVZ010000248.1, from coordinate 10,491 downwards.
GCTCCGGTCAGGCGCCGGCTTCCGGCTCGTGCAGCTTGGGCGATTCCCGCACGACGCGGGCCACGGCTTCCTGGCCGAAGAACTCGAGGACTTTCTGCACTTCGAGCTTCTGCGCGTTGCAGCGCTGCACGACTCCGTTCTGCTCGTCGACGCGCTCTTGCATGATCCTGCGCAGTTTTACGATTTCTTCTTCGTATTGTTTGATCCGCTGGTCCGCTTCCTCGGTCAGCTTGGCCGTATCGGCCGCGCCGGTGCGGATGTACGCCTCGAGCGCCTGCAGCTCCTGCGCTCCCGCCTCGATGATCTGCTCGATCGGAACGCCGAACGCTCGCAACGAGGCCATGACGATCTGCTTGCGGACGGTCTCATCCGTATTCGCCGGCAGGGAGTTGAGCAGCTCGAGGGTGCGCGTGACGCGCTCCCGCTCGTTTTTGTCGATGCCCGCCGCCTCGTAGACCTGGTCGAAGTCGACGGCACCGCCGGGCGCGGCGGGAGGCGGGGTGGAGAAGACGACGGGTTGGGCGGAGGAGGCGTTGGGGGTGGCGGAGGTGCCACCTGCCGCGCGCCGGATGGCGTCCGCATCGGCTTCGGAGTCGGCCGCCGGAACGGCGTCATACGTCCCGCCGCCCTGCTGCGGATCCTGGACGATGAACCAACCCATCACCGTCGAGCCCCACGATTTCTTGTCGGTCATCTGGGAACGCCGATCATAGCAGATGGGGGAGGGGCGAAAATGAGGGTGGGGCGGCGCTGCTCTACCGGACGATCCGCCTCCACGGCCCCCGACGTCCGCTCGCCCGGTCGCTCACGGCGCCTTCATCTCGGAGCCGGCGGGGAACCTCGGCAGCGAGCTCGAACTTCGGGGAGAGGCAGGAGGAGGGATAGGGCCGCCCTGGAAATTTGCTGTACATTCTGTCTGTACAATCCAGCATGGCAACCGAGACGACGTACACGCAGGCGCGCGCAAATCTGAAGGCGCTTCTCGATGAAGCCGCTGACTCGCGGGCCGGTGATCATCCGACGACGCGACGGGGAGGACGTCGCGCTCATCGCCGTCGATGAGCTCCGCAGTCTGATCGAGACGGCGCACCTACTGCGTTCTCCGAGAAACGCGGAACGCCTCCTGAAAGCTTTGGAACGCGCCCGGCGCGGAACGCATCAGCCTCAATCGATCGAAAAACTCCGCCGAGACATCGGGTTGGATGAGTGACGCATCGTCGTGATGACGAAGAAGCTCCGTGCCGCGGTGTTCCACCCGGAGTTCCGCGAGGACTTGCGGTACTGGGTCGGTGCTGACCGAAAGACTGCTCTCCGCGTTCTCGATCTCGTGGAAGCGGTCATGAGAGATCTCTTCGATGGGATCGGGAAGCCCGAACCGCTGAAGTATCTCGATGCTGGTGCGTGGTCCCGCCGGCTCACGCAGGAGCACCGAATCGTCTATTTCGTATCAGACACCCGCATCGACTTCCTCCAGGCGCGCTATCACTACTGACGTTCACTCCATCTCGAACAACACCAGCCGATCCACCTCCCGGAACCCCAACTTCTGCGCGAGTCGCCACGACGCTTCGTTCGTGTCGAGCGATTGCCAAACCGGCTCGCGTCCGAGCCCGTGCATGTGCGCGATCATGAATGCGGCGCAGGCGGCGGCGAAGCCGCGGCGTTGGAAGTCGGGGAGCGTGTCGATGGACACGTCCCAGAGCGACTCGGTGATCGCGCCGGCGTAGCAGAACGCCACGGGGCGATCGCCCACGAAGCGTGCGGCGATGGGCGAGACTTCGCGGCCGACGAGGAGCTCGTCGATCAGCTCCTGCGGCGCGTCGAGCGTCTCGATCGCGTGCGCGTCGAGGAACGAAACGTCATCACTCGAGACGAAGCGCGCTGGGTCGGGGTGCACGAAGAGCGTGAACGGTTGCGCGGGTTGGCCGAGAAGAGCAGACAACAAAGGAGCGTGCGGGGGGAGAGCGACGACCTGACCGCCGCGCCCGTGATGTTGCAGCGCCTCGCGCACGACGCGCAGATCGAGATCGCCGAGCACGTAGATGTCCTCCGCCTCGGGATCGCGGACGACCATCGACGGCGGTTCGCCGAACACCTCGCACTCGCCGGAGAGCAGCAATGCGCGGGCTTCGACCCAGCGGGGAACGTCCGGCAAGACGGGCGCGAGCGGATGCATCGCCACGCAGCATAAGGACTTTTCTTTGACAACGAGGCCGGTCCGATTTATCTTCTGTTCATCTAATACTGAGACTCAGTCTCAACTACTGCTTCGGCATCACTTCCAACTCAGCAAGGAGCCCCGGCCATGAAACGCCGCATCATTCGCGAGGCCCATCGGGATCAGATCCGCCGCAACCGCCGTTCGAAAGCCGCCATCCTCGGCACGAGCGCGCTCGGCACACTCCTCATCGGTACGTCTCTTTTCGCCCAGCAGCCGGCCCGCATGCCGGCCAGCATGACCTCCTCCGCGGCGTCGCAAACGGCCGGCACGCGCCCCACCCACAACTTCGACATCCCGGGCGGCGCGCTCGGCACCGTCGCCGCCGCATTCAAGGCGGCCACGGGCATCGAGCTCGTCATGCCCTACGAGGCGATGCAGACGCTCGAGTCGCCGGGCATCAAAGGCGTTCACTCGGATGAGCAGGCGCTCGCGCAGCTCCTCGCCGGTACGGGCTTGAGCTACCGCTTCGTCGCCGCGCAGACCGTCACGCTCGACTTCCAGGCCGCCGAGGCGATTGATGTGACGACGACGCGGCCGATGATGTCGCCGAAGTACACGGAGCCGCTCCGTGACGTCCCCCAGACGATCAATCTCATTCCGAAGCAGGTGATCGAAGAGCAGGGCGCGACGACGCTCCGCGAAGTGCTCTCCAACGTGCCGGGCATCACCATCGCCGCGGGCGAAGGGGGTACGCCGGCCGGCGACAACCTCACGCTTCGCGGCTTCAGCGCCCGCAACGACGTCTTCGTCGATGGCGTTCGCGACCTCGGTCCCATGACCCGCGACCCTTTCAACCTCGAGCAGGTCGAAGTCACGAAAGGCCCCGGCTCGGCATTCACCGGCCGCGGCTCCACGGGCGGCGCGATCAACCTCGTGAGCAAGATGCCCAGCACCACGCCGCTGCACGAGGCGAACATCACCGTCGGCACGAGCGAGACGCGCCGCGCGACGGTGGACATCAATCAGCCGATGGGCGACGACCGCGCGCTGCGCATCAACCTCATGGGCCACGACGCCGCCGTCCCGGGCCGCGAGGTCGTGACGAACGAGCGCTGGGGCATCGCCCCCTCCTTCAGCCTCGGTCTCGGCTCCGACACGCGCTGGACATTGAGCGCGTTCCACATCGAGCAGTCGAACATCTCCGACTACGGCATCCCCTGGGTCCCGGCGACGAACAACGCGCTGAAGGACTTTCGCGACAAGCCGGCGCCCGTTCCGCGCGACAGCTTCTATGGCTTCGAGTCGCGCGACCACGAAGACCTGCAGTCGGACCTCGGTACGGTGCAGTTCGACCACGACTTCAGCGGCACCACTGCACTGCGCAGCCAGGTGCGTTGGGGCCGTTCGACGCGCGACTCGATCGCGACGCCGCCGCGTTTCGCGAGCAACGATTCGATCGCCATCAATCGCGAACTGCGCTCCTGGCTCACCGAGGACAACATCCTCGATTCGCAGACGGACCTGACGGCGCGTTTCAATACCGGGTCCTTCAATCACGCGCTCGTCGCCGGCATCAGCCTGAGCCGCGAGAACAATACGCGCGTCAATCGCACCGGTCCGAACTCTCCGACGACGCTGTTCGATCCGAATCCGAACGATACCTATACGGGCGTGATCACGACGACGCCGGGCAAGGGCGACGTCACGGGCGACTCCGCTGCCATCTACGCTTTCGACACGATGCGCATCGGCGAGCATTGGGAAGTCACGGGCGGTCTGCGTTGGGATCGCTTTGCCGTCGACGGCGTGAACACGTCGCTGGCGAAGGTCGAGCGCACGGACAAGATGGTCAGCGGCCGCGCCGGCGTCGTCTACAAGCCGCGCGAGAACGGCAGCGTATATCTGTCTTACGGTACGTCGCTCAATCCGTCGCTCGAAGGTCTGTCTTATTCGGTCGCCAATACCTCCATTGAGCCGGAAAAGACGTACACGATGGAGACGGGCGCCAAGTGGGACTTTTTCCGCGGCCGTCTGTCGATGAACGGCGCATTGTTCCGCGTCGAGAAGACGAACGCGCGCACCCCGGGCGTTTTGCCGGACGATCCGCCGCAGGTGCTCGACGGGCGCCAGCGCGTCGACGGCCTCGAATTCGGCGCCAGCGGCAGCATTACGAGCGCCTGGCGCGTATTGACCGCCTTCACGCATCTCGAGAGCGAGATCGTCGACTCCAATACGCCGGCGGAAGTCGGCAAGGAGTTGATCAACACGCCGAAGAACGCGTTCAGCTTCTGGACCACTTACGACACCCCGTGGCGCATCCAGATCGGCGGCGGCGCGCGCTTCACCGATCGCCGTTTCGGCAACACGACGAACACCCGTTGGGTGGACGGCTACTGGCTGATCGATGCCATGGCCTCGATGCCCGTCACGCCGCGCATCACGCTGCAGCTCAACGGCTACAACCTCACCGACAAGTTCTACTTCGACCGCATCGGCGGCGGCCACATCGTGCCCGGCGCGGCGCGTTCCGCGGTCCTGTCCGCGAACGTGAAGTTCTGAGGCCCGATCGATGCTCCTGCAGATTCCGGACGTATTGGCGCCAGCCCAGATCGCCCACGGCCGCGAGCTCCTCGCTCGCGGCCCGTGGGTCGATGGGAAAGTCACGGCGGGCCATCAGTCGGCGCGGGCCAAAGACAATCAGCAGCTCGAGGAGCAGAGTGCGGAGGCTCGGGAGTTGGGGGAGATGGTGATGGGGGCGCTGGAGCGCAACCCGCTCTTCATGTCCGCCGCTCTGCCATTGAAGGTCTTCCCGCCGCTCTTCAACCGGTATGAAGGTGGCCAGGCGTTCGGCAATCACGTCGACAATTCGATCCGCCAGGTTCCGGGTACCTCGTATCGCGTGCGAACGGACTTGTCGGCGACGCTGTTTTTCTCCGATCCCAATGACTATGACGGCGGCGAGCTGGTCGTCGAGGACACGTTCGGCGTGCACTCGGTGAAGTTGCCCGCCGGCCACGCGATTCTCTATCCCGCGACGAGTCTGCATCACGTGCGTCCGGTGACTCGCGGCGCACGCGTCGCTTCGTTTTTCTGGATCCAGAGCATGGTGCGCGACGATGGTCAGCGCACGTTGCTCTTCGATCTCGACCTGGCCGTGCAGCGCCTCGCGCGCGACTTGCCGGACCATCCGTCGACCATGCAGTTCACCGGCGTCTATCACAACCTGCTGCGGCGTTGGGCGGAGGTCTGATCCCTTGCGGAAAGTCTTTTTCTGGCTGCATCTGACGGCGGGACTCGTCGCCGCCGTGGTGATTCTCATCATGTGCGTGACGGGCGTGCTCATCGCGTTCGAGCCGCAGATCACCGCGAATGCCGAGCGCTCCATGCGCACCGTGACGCCCAGCCCCACGTCGCTCGGTGCGACCGAGCTCATTACGCGTTTCCGCGCCGAGCGTCCCAGTGCGAATCCGACCGCATTGACTCTTTACGCCGATCCCAAAGCGTCGGCCATGATCGCTCTGGGACGCGACGGCGTCGTCTATGTCAATCCTTATGACGGAAAGATTCTGGGCGAAGGCGCGAAAGGCGTCCGCTCGTTCTTCCGCTTCAATACCGAGCTGCATCGCTGGCTGGCGATGAAAGGCGAGGGCCGCGAGACGGGCCGCATCTTCACCGGCGCCTGCAATGCCGCGTTCCTGTTCCTCGCGATCAGCGGTCTGTACCTGTGGTGGCCGCGCCATTGGACGCGCCGGCATTTCCTGGCGGTGATGACGTTTCGCCGCCGCATCGCCGGCCGCGCGCGCGATTACAACTGGCACAACGTGATCGGCTTCTGGACGTCGCCGATTCTGATCGTGCTGACGCTGACGGCGATGGTGATGTCGTATCGCTGGGCGAACAACCTGCTGTATTCGATGACCGGCAGCCCGCTGCCAGCCGCGCGCGCCGAGGGGGGCGGGCCGGGAGGAGCGGGGGCGGGGGCGGGACGGGAGGGCGGTCGGGCGGAAAGCGCTCGCGCCGAGGGGGGCCAACGCGTGGAGGGCGGGCAGCGCGGGGAGCGTCCCGAAGGCGGACAGCGCCGCGAGCGCGCGGCGCGCGAAGAAGGCGCTCCGCGCGGCGAAGGCACTCCGCGTGGCGAAGGCGCTCCGCGCGGGGAAGGCGCTCCGCGCGGCGAAGGCGCTCCGCGTGGCGAAGGCACTCAGCGCGGGGAAGGCGCTCCGCGCGGCGAAGGCACTCCGCGCGGTGAAGGTGCGCCGCGAGGCGAAGGCCAGTTCCGCATGCCGCGCAATCTCGATGCGCTCGTCGCTCGTGCCGAAACGCAGCTCGGCGACTGGACGGCCGTGACCGTGCGCTTCGGCGGCGGCCGTCCGTCGAACGTCTCCTTCTCCATCGCGCAGGCCGACCAGGCGAATCCGAACCAGCGCGCGAATCTCACGCTCGACGGCCGCACCGGCGACGTCGTCGAGTGGCAGCCGTACGACAAGATGAGCCGCGGCCAGCAGCTGCGGATGTGGGTCCGCCCGCTGCACACCGGCACGGCCGCGGGCTTCGCCGGCCAGCTCGTCGCCGCGGTCGCATCGCTCGGCGGGGCGGTCCTCGTCTGGACCGGCATCTCCCTCGCGCTCCGCCGTTTCGCCTCCTGGCTCCGCCGCCGCAAGAAGAAGACGGAGACCGCGCCGGTGCTCGAGCCGGCGGAACAGTCGTAGCGAACGTATCATCGCGCGCATGCGACCTCTCGCTTGCGCGCTCCTCGCGCTCTCGCTGACCCACTGCGCGGCGGTGCACCTCGTGCGCACTGCCGTGCGCGACCGCGCGGTGGCCGTCGCGCCGCGGCCGGGCACGACGAACGACGCGAACGCGCCTACCCGCAGGCCCGGGCGTTCTTCGAAGAGAAGCGGCGCGTGGATCCGGACGAGCTGCTCGGCAACGCGTGGTATCAGCGCTATGGGCGTTGAAGAACCCGCGCTGTTCTCACTTCCAGCGGGGATGGAAGACAGCTTACTCTCGGGAAGCTTGCAAGCACCCGAGATCCTCGCCGGTTCGCGACGTTGTTAGCGCGCCGCGGTGCCGACCCGTACGTACTGCAGGTCGTACTGCGTCGTCCACGACTTGCCGCCGTCCTCCGACTGCTCGATGTGTTGCCGTACATGATTGGCGTCGCGATGCGTGAACGTCATGCGCGAGAGCTTCCGGTCGGGCAGCGTGTACTGATAGACGAACCTCTCGCCGGAGGGGCCGCCGGTCATCTCCAACGACTCTCCGCCATTGTCGACCCAGTGTTGCTGCCACTGCTTCGACGCGGGATCGAAGCGGTTGAAGCTCACGCCGTTGGCGCCGCGCGCCCCGGTCCAGTGCTCGATCACGACGCAGTTGTCGAGCGCGCGTTCGATCACGCTGTGGCCGGCCCGCTTGCCGGCGGCGTTCGTGACGTCCCACTCGCCGATCCAGAAGTCGAGCGTGTGATGCGCCGGCGTCTCGCAGGGAGACTGCGCGAACAGCGGCAGGGCGAGGAGAAAAGCGGCGAGAATGCGCATGGAAGGATGCTAGTGCAGCTACACGACAGATGTGGGAACGGAGGTGCGCCAGCCGTGTCACGGAACCGGCGCGGCGAACAAAGCGCACCGTCGCTTGACATCCCCGCGCCACACTCCTACACTCCGCGCAAATCAACAAACCGACCGGTCGGCCGGTAAATGTCGGAGGCTTTGATGCATCGCCGGATTCTCGCGATTCTCCTCCTCGTAGTCGTCTGCCTTCCCGCCTGGGCGCAAGTCGACAAAGCCTCCCTCGAGGCCGTCGCGCTCGACCAATCCAAAGCACCGCTCCCCGGCGTCACGGTCACCGTCAGCCGCCCGGAGACAGGGCTCGAAGTCGTCGGCGTCACCGACACCGCCGGCACCGCGCGGTTCCTCGCTCTTGCGCCGGGAAACTACCAGGTCGCCTTCGCCCTCGAGGGCTTCGCGCCGGTCAAGCAGCAGCAGTTGACGCTGCGCGTCGGCCAGAACGCGAAGGTCGCCGTCGAGATGCAAGCCTCGGCCAGCGAGACGATCACCGTCAGCGCCACGACGCCGATCGTCGACGTCACGAAAGCCGATTCCTCGACGAACATCGTCCCCGAGCAGATCGCCTCGCTGCCGGTCGCCGACCGCGACTTCCAGCGCCTCGCGTTCATCGCGCCCGGCGTGCAGCGCGAGCGCGGCAGCTTCCGTTTCATCAACGGCGGCCCGGTCGTCGGCGCGGGCGGCAACGCCTCGCAGACGACGATCCTCGTCGACGGTGTCGACCTCACCGACCAGGTCAACGGCCTCGCCCGCGCGCGCTTCAGCCAGGACGCGGTGCGTGAGTTCCGCGTCATCGCCAATCGTTTCGACACCGAGATCGGCGGCTCCGCCGGCGGCGCGTTGTCGATCGTCACGAAGTCGGGCACGAACGCCACGACCGGCAGCGTCTTCGGCTTCTTCCGAGACAGCGCTCTGCGCGCGAAAGGCGCGCTCGACCTCCAGAAAAATGACGACTACTCGCGCCGCCAGCTCGGCTTCGCCATCGGCGGCCCGATCGTCCGGGACAAGCTCTTCTACTTCGGCTCGCTCGAGCAGATCAACGAAGACAACATCGTCCTCTTCCGCCCAGGCGGAGCGTACGCGTCGCAAGCCGCGGACATCTCCCATCCCTTCGACCAGACGCTGCTCTTCGGCAGTCTCGACACGAACTTCAACGCGCAGATGACCGGCGGCGTGAAAGCCGTCTACGAGAACTACAACGAAGACAACTTCCGAGTCGGCGGCGTCTCCGACCAGTCCTACGGCCAGACGCTGGAGCGCAAGAACTGGAACGCGACGTTCGAGCACAACTGGGCGATGTCGAGCGTCGGCTCGAACGAGGCGCGCCTGCAGTACGGCAAGCGCCGGTTCTACGAGCCGACGAATTCCAACGGCGTCGCAGAGTGGTTCTCCTCCGGCAACACGCTCCAAACCGGCTCCAACATCCTCGGCGACCTCCTCGGCGACGGCTCCACGTGGGAGCTCCGCGACACGTGGCACCGCGCGTTCACAGCCGGCCGCAGCTCGCACAACCTGAAAGTCGGCGCGTCCTACCAGCGGGTGAAAGAGCGGCTGCGCATCGACACGTATCAGGACGGGCTGTTCGTCTACGTGACCGACACGCGCGCGATTCCGCTCGCGTATGCGTACGGCGTCGGCTCGGCGGACGTCGACACCGACACGAATCTCTACGGCGCATTCATCAACGACGAATGGCGCCCCTCGACGAAGCTGATGGTCAACCTCGGTCTCCGCTACGACCTCGATACGAACGGCAACAACGCGGGCTTCACGCATCCGCTGATCCCGAAGGCGCGCCCGCGCGACGACAACAACTTCCAGCCGCGCTTCTCGTTCACCTACGACGTCAGCGGCAACGGCAGCAACGTGCTGCGCGGCGGCGCGGGACTCTTCAGCGGCCGCTTCCTCCTCGTGCCCGCGCTCACGGAGCTGCAGCAGAACGGCGTCACGGGCCGCGTGACGTTCACCCGCGTCAACGGTGCGGTCCTCGGACTGCCCGCGTTCACGCTCGACCCTGCGCATCCGACCACGACCGGCATCGTCTCCAAGCCGGCCATCGCACTCCTCGCGCCCGATCTCGTCACGCCGGAAGCGACGCAGGCCTCGCTCGGCTACACGATGAAGCTCGGCGCGTCGCGCATGTACCTCGACACAGAAGCGATCTACGTGAAGGGCGAGAAGGAGATCGTGATCCGCGACATCAACTGGAGCGGCAACGCGACGCGCACCCGTCCGTTCACGCAATACGACCAGGTCAACGAATACACGAACGACGGGCACTCGCGCTACAAGGCGCTCGTCGTCAGCCTGAACGGCAACATCCGCGAGGCCGACCTCCTCACCGCGTCGTTGACGTGGGCGGACAAGAAGAACATCAGCGACGACTTCAGCCCCGATTTCCCGACCGGCTATCCGAACGACCCGGCGAACATCGAGGCCGAGTACGGCCGCGCGCGCGGCGACGAACGCTATCGGGCGGTGCTCAGCGGCGTGTTCCATGTGCCGTTCGGCCTCACCGTTGCGCCGATCTTCGAGTACGGCTCCGGCCAGCCCTGGACGCACCGCCTCGGCTACGACTTCAACGGCGACGGCAAGAACTCCGATCGCCCCGTCGGCGTCGGCCGCAACACCGAAGACGGCCCGAAGTTCATGAGCCTCTCGCTCCGCCTGACGAAGGGCTTCCCGATCGGCGGCAATAGGCTGGAAGTGATCGCCGAAGCTTTCAATCTGACGAACCACAAGAACTTCGATGTGCAGTCGGTGAGCGGC
>JAFAVZ010000006.1 GCA_019242175.1 Acidobacteriota bacterium | reverse complement strand
GACGAAGGCGATGGCGAGGAGCGGGCTGCTCCTCGACATCGCGGCGACGTTGATCATCACGCTACTGATTTTCCTCGTCGTGCCGTGGGCGACGGGGATCGCGCTGCGCTAGCACTGTGGAGACGGAACCGACGCTGCGCTAGCACTGCGGAGACGGAACCGACGCGGCCGTGCTCGGGGAGCAGGAGTTGTGCGTGTTGACGTAGCAAAGATCGGTCGTGTAGGTCGTTCCGGTGAACGTATCGGTGTAGCTGTCGTCGCAGTGCGTCACGCGATGAAAGTGATCGATCTCGTACGTCCGGAAATACTTGGTATAGGTCCAGATGTGGCAGGTGTTGCCGTTCGCGACTGCGTTGATCTGCGCCTTGATCGTGTAGTCGCTCTCCGCCTTCGGCTCGTAGCAGACGTTGTCGCACAGCGACCAACACGAGTAGTGCCAGCTGTAGCACTGGTTGCAGGAGTCGCCGCGCGGATCGCACCAATCGAGGCACGCGGCGAGCTGGGCGTCGCATTGCTCCGCGCACGCCGGGTCTTTGCCGATGCCGTTCGCCTGGATGCGCAGCTTCGGCGTCGCGCGCACTTCGACCTGCGTCGCCTGGCCGATTGCGGACTCGACCGAGAGTCCGGCGCTCGCCGCCTCGATGTTCGCGAACGGCTCGTCGGTGAGAACGCGGCCATCGACGCGGCTGATGAAGCGCAGGCTGCCGGGCGTCTCGGACTCGATGGAACGCAGCCGGTTCAATTGATCGGGATGCGTGACGAGCACGTCAACCGCGGCGCCGAACGTCACGTGCTCCGGCAGTTTCACCAGCTCGCTGACCAGTTGACGCTTGCCTTGCAGGATGCGGATCTCCAGCGTCGCGGCGTTCGCGCCGAGAGTCGGCAGCGCGTACATGAGCGGCGCAGCATCACGCTGCAATGCCGCCGTGCGTTCGATCGGCGCCTCGGGACGCGTGCGTTCTTTCTGATCCTGAGCGAACAACGTCGTGCAAAGAGCAAGACTCAAAATGATCCAACACTTCTTCATCGCGGGCCTCCTTAGGAACTCGCCGGCAGTGTAGAAAGGCGTAGGAGCCGCTGGCCGTCCAAAGTGACGAAACTTCTGGATCCTTGGGATGAAAGAGCGCTGGACGAGGGACGAAACATCCCCTTAAATTTCGCCGTCGTGCGCGGAGTAGATTCGTTCGTGTCTGTGGTGGTGCCGGTGCGCAACCGGCAGGACGCAATCGGGGCATGCATCGAGGCGCTGCTCGCCCAGGAGCACGCGCATCGCGAGATCCTCGTCGTCGACAACGGCTCGACGGACGGCACGCGCGACGTCATCCAACGCTATCCCGTGACGCTGCTCGTCGAGCGCGAGATCGAAACGTCCTACGCCGCACGCAACCTCGGAATCCGCCACGCGAAAGGCGAGATCGTGGCGTTCATCGACTCCGATTGCATCGCCGCGCCCGGTTGGCTCGCGCATCTGCTTCCGCCCTTCGATGATGCGAACGTCGGCGCCGTCGTCGGATGCATTGCCGACGCGCCGCCGCAATCGCTCGCCGAGCAATTCACCGCGCGCATCCAACCTTTCGCGCGCCCCGATTGCGGCGGCTTGAAGACGCTGCTGACGGCGAACGTCGCGATCCGGCGCAACGCGCTCGAACGCCTGAACCTCTTCGACGCCCACCTCCCCACCGCCGGCGACGTCGACCTCGGCTGGCGCATCCAGCTCCGGCTCGGCCTCACGATCGCCGAGGCGCCGGAGGCCGTCGTTTGGCATTCGCATCGGACGACGATGCGCGACGTCTTCGCGCAATACCGCCGCTACGGCGCGAGCGAGATCCTGCTCTCGACGCTGTACCGCGGCGGCGCCGGCTCGCTCTCGCGCTCGCAACACGCGTGGCGGATGCTGCAGCAACTGCGCGCCTGCGCGACCTACATCGCGAGCTTCTTCGTGCGTTTGCTGACGTTCCGGCGCGAGCTGGTGTGGCCGCTCTTTCTCCTCGTGGTCGAGAGCGGCAATCTCGCGGGCAAGATCGGCGCATGGATCACGACGCATGGCTGCACGCGGAACCCGTACGGGAGGCCTCACAAAACGTAGCGCCAGCTCCCTCACCAAACGTAGGGCGGGCTCCCTCACCAAACGTAGGGCCGGCTCTCCAGCCGGCCGCAGTCGAGAATGATGCGGCGGGCGGCGCCCGCCGCGACCATGTTTCATCGGGCCGGCTGGAGAGCCGGCCCTACGTTTTCACGCCATCATCTGGCGCAGCGCCGTCACATCCACGTGTTCCGTGAGCACGCCCTCGCTCGCCGTTGCGATGGACCCATTCTCCTCGGAGATCACGATCACGAGCGCGTCACTCTCCTCGCTCAAGCCGATGGCGGCGCGATGGCGCGTGCCGTGGGCGAGGCCGGGATTCTCGGACGTCGTCAGCGGCAGGAACGCGCCGGCGGCGGCGATGCGATTGCCGCGCAGGATGATCGCGCCGTCGTGCAGCGGGCCGCCGGGCGTGAAGATGCTGACCAGCAGCTCGGTCGTCGCCAACGCGTCGAGCGGTTTCGCCGTTTCCTCGTATGCGCGCAACGTCTGCGCGCCTTCGATCGCGATCAGCGCGCCGATTTGATTCGCCGACAAAATCTCGCACGCCTTCGCGATCGCATCGACCGGAATCCGCGGCTCGCGTCGGCGGAAAAACGCGATCAACGGATTCGTGCCCATCCGCGCGAGCGCGCGACGGATCTCGGCCTGGAACAGGATGATCACCGCAAACGGCAGATAGAAGAGGATCTCGCGCGAGATCGCCTCCAGCGCCGGAAGATCGAACGCGCGGGCGATGAAGAAAGTCGACCCGAGGAGCATGAGGCCGATCGAGATCTGCATCGCGCGCGTGCCGCGAATGAGCGCGAGGATGTTGTAGATGATGACCGCCACGACGAGCACGTCGACGGCGTCGCGCCAGCCGAACTGCACGGTGATGAGGCGATCGAGCCAGCTCATCGCGGACGCCGCTCCTCGATGGCCTGCAGCACGCGGAGAAAGTCGATGGTTTCGCGGACGTCGTGCACGCGGACCATCGCCGCGCCGCCGCGATGCGCCGCCGCGACCGCCGCGAGCGAGCCGATGGCGCGTTGCGGGCCGGCATCGCGTCCGGTGAGGTGTCCGATGAATGCCTTGCGCGAGGCGCCGATCACGAGCGGCGCGATGTCCGTCAGCTCGTTGCAGCGCGCAAGCAGTGCGAGGTTGTGCTCGAACGTCTTCGCGAAGCCGATGCCGGGATCGACGAGCAGCTGTGCGACGCCCAGCGCGTTCGCCAACCGTTCGCGCAATTCGCGTGCAACGTCGGCCACGACGTCGTCATAAACCGCGAGCGATTGCATCGTCTCCGGCGTGCCGCGCATGTGCATCACGATCAACGGCACATCGGCCTCGCGCGCCACGTCCGCCAGCGCCGGATCGTGCGTGAGGCCGGAGACGTCGTTGATCATGTCCGCGCCGGCTTCGAGCGCCGCACGAGCAACCGCGGACTTCCGCGTATCGATCGAGATCGGCACCTCGGAGCGCGCGCGGATCTGCCCGATCACCGGTACAACCCGCGCGATCTCCTGATCGATCGTGATCGCCGCCGAGCCGGGACGCGTCGACTCGCCGCCGACGTCGATCACCGCCGCACCATCCGCCTCCATCTGCAACGCGGCGTGCACGGCCTTCGTGTGGTCGAAATGCACGCCGCCGTCCGAGAACGAATCGGGCGTGACGTTGAGAATGCCCATCACCGCCGGCGGGCGCGCGATCTCGAGAAGGCGTCCGCGCGGAAGCCGGAGCCTCATTCGTCCTTTTCGCGGCGGATGCGTGCGCCGAGGGGGTTGAGGCGTTCTTCGATGCGCTCGTAGCCGCGGTCGATCTGATGCACGTTGTGGATGATGCTCTCGCCCTTCGCGCAAAGCGCCGCGAGCAGCAGCGCCATGCCGGCGCGAATGTCCGGACTGGAGATCTCCGCGCCCTGCAGCCGCCCGCCGCCGACGACGATCGCGCGGTGCGGATCGCAGAGGATGATCCGCGCGCCCATGCTGATCAGCTTGTCGGTGAAGAAGAGCCGCGACTCGAACATCTTCTCGAAAATCATCACCGTCCCCTCGGACTGCGTGGCGATGACGATCATGATCGAGAGGAGATCGGCGGGGAAGAGCGGCCACGGACCGTCGTCGATCTTCGGCACGGCCGCGCCGATGTCGTAGCGTACGCGCAGTTCCTGGTCGCGCGGGACCCGGATGTTCTCTCCCTCGACTTCGAGGCGGATGCCGAGCTTCTCGAGCATCAGGCGGACGGCGTAGAGGTGCTGCGGTACGGCGTTCTCGATGAGCAGCTCGCTGCGCGTGACGGCGGCGAGGCCGATGTACGAGCCGACTTCGATGTGATCGCTCGGGATGTAGAACTCTCCGCCCTGTAGAGAATCGACTCCGCGGATCCGCAACGAATTCGTCGAAATCCCTTCGATCTGCGCGCCGAGACCGTTCAGGAAAAA
>JAFAVZ010000631.1 GCA_019242175.1 Acidobacteriota bacterium | reverse complement strand
TCCATGCCACGGTTGACGAGCGTGACGTCGGCGCCGGCGTCGTGCAGCGCCGCGGCCATCGCGCGCCCCGAGCCGCCGCAGCCGATCACGGCGACGCGACGCTTGTGCGGATGGATGCCGCGCTCGCGCAGGGTGAGCATCACGCCGTCGGCGTCGGTCGATTCGGCGAACCACTCGCCGTCCGCGGCGCGATGAAAGAGATTCGTCGACTGCGCGCGCTGCACGATCGAGCTCTGATAGCGAGCCGCGCCGAGAGCCGCCGTCTTGTGGGGCGAAACGACCGACAAGCCCTTCAGCGCGAAGCCGAGCTTCTCGATCGCGCCGCTGAGGACGATGCGATTCCAGAAGAGGTCGAAGTCAGGCGCGTGGAACGGTACGTAGAGCGCCGACTTGCCGAGCGCGCGGTAGGCGGTGTTGTGGATGCGTGGCGAGAGCGAGTGGCGCACTGGATCGCCGGCCATGCCGTAGATCTCGGTGATGTCGGGAAGCGACGGGAAGCCGAATGCGTCGACGAGACGCTGCACGCTCGGCGCTCCGGAGAGCGCGTCGTCTCCGGAGGCGCTGCCGAAGACGACTCTTGCGCCGAGGTGGGGGGCGACGATGCGGGTCCAGAGGCCCGTTGGGCCGGTGGCGAAGGCCGTGACGTCGTCGCGCTGCAGCTCGCGGAGGAGCTGCAACGGCGCAAGCTCGTCGCCCGAGTGCGGGGCGCGCGTCGTGAGGCGATAGAGCCGCGCCGGAATCTGGGTCATCCCCGCCGCCGCATGACGCAGCTCCGCGAGCGACGCGTTCGCGAGATCCGCGCTGATCACCCGCTTGCCGGGTGGAATCGCCGCCAGGATTTCGGGCGAGAGGTCGGCGACGCCGAGATCGATGAGGTCGAAATGCTCCGCGGCGCGCAGCAATCGACGCTCGCGCGACGGCCCATGTCCGTGCAGTGAATAGAGGAGGAGGCCCCGAAACCGCCCGCGCAGCCAGTCGGGATCGAAATCGCTCGAGGCATCGGCGCGCAGCTCGAGCCACTGCGCGTCGCCCGCGGCTTCGAGCACATCGGCAGGTCGCGCGGCATGGTCGAGAACGGCGACGAGGGTCGTCTGGCGCATGGGACGATCTGTGGGATAGACGATGTGCAGGTGCGCTTTGTGACCGGTTGTGCCTGGCAGTTACTCGTTGCTGGTTGCTGGTTGCTAGTTGCTCGCGCAGCAGCGCCTGGAACGAGCCAAGGCGCAAGTAACCAGTAACCAGTAACCAGCAACCAGTAACTCACATCCCTGTCTCCACAATCGTCCTATCTACGTGCTCCTCGCCATCCTCCTCTCCACGATTCTTGGTGAATTCCATGCGAAGAAGGCGGATCGCGGCACGGCGGTCGAGCTCTCGGTCCGCAGCACTGTCGATCCTGCCGCGGCGCCGCGGGAGGGGGAGCCGGCGCTCTTCACCCTCGGGCTCTCGGACGAAACGACCGGCGCGCGTTTGCGCGGCGTGTATCCGAACGTCTGGATGGTACGCCGCGCGCCGATTCCGGGGATGGACGAGTCGAAGCGATGCTCGGCCGCAGTCGCCGCGCTCCTCACCGGCGGCCTCACGAATCCCTCCGCGCTCGATCTCAACATCTATTACGTGCTCGCGCTGAACGGCGACGGCACGATCACGGTCGTCGATCCCCGTTTCGGCTACGGCGGCTCCCAGCTCCTCGGCATGCTCCAGCTCGAGCACGCCGGCTACGACTGGGCTCTCGGCTCGAATCAGGACCGGCTGTTCGTCACGGTGCCGGAATCGAACCGCGTCGCGGTGATCGACACGCTGCATTGGAAACGGGTCGCCGACGTCGATGCCGGCGCCGACCCGCGGCGCATCCTCGCATCGGCCGATGGCAAGACGCTCTTCGTCGCGAACGCGCAAGGCGTCGCCGTCATCGACGCAACATCGTTGAAGGTGACGGCGATCAAGGCGGGGAAAGGCGAGCACGATCTCGTGATGGCGAACGAGGGGCGGACGGTGGTCGCGACGAATCGCGGCGACGGCACCGCGTCGCTCATCGACACGCAACGCAACGCGGTCGTGGCGACGATCAAGACCGGCGCCGAGCCGCTGTCGATCGACGCCTCGCCGCTCAGCAACATGGTCTACGTCGCGAGCGCGAACGGCACGATCACGGTGATCGATCCGAAGCGGAAGAAGGCGATCGCGACGGCGCAGGCGAAGCCGGGCGTGACGCAACTGCGCGTGGCGCCGGGCGGCCGCTACGCGTTCCTGGCGAATCCGGGCAACGACTTCGTGCAGATCCTCGACACGGCGTCGAACCGCATCATCCAGACCGGCAACATCGACGCCGGCCCATTCGACATCGCGTTCACCGACACCCTCGCCTACGTGCGCCGCCTGCGCAGCGAGACGGTGCCGATGATTCCGCTCGCCGCGATCGGGACGGAAGGCGCGCAGGTGCCGGTCGTCGACTTCCCTGCCGGCGAGGGACCGTTCGGGAAAGTGCCGCGGACGACCGCCGCCGCGGGCATCGTCGCGACGCCCGGCGAGAGCGCGGTGATCATCGCGAATCCGGCCGACCGCGACGTCTACTACTACCGCGAAGGGATGGCCGCGCCGAGCGGACACTTCTCGAACTACGGCCACAGCGCGCAGGCGGTGATGATCCTCGACCGCAGCATTCGCGAAGGCAAGAACGCGTATGCGGCGACGGCCGTGTTGCCGGCGGCGGGCGAGTACGACGTGGCGGTGTTCGTCAACGCGCCGCGCACGGTGAGCTGCTTCACGATGACCGTCGCGGAGAATCCGCAGCTCGCGGCGACGAAGCTCCGCGCGCCCGTGACGATCGAGCCGTTGCTCGACACGCGCGTGATCGCGGCGCGCAGCGCGACGAAGCTCGCGTTCCGCCTCAACGACGCTCTCACGAAGAAGCCGCGCGAAGGCCTCGGCGACGCCATGGTGCTCATCATGCGCGCCGGCGACTCGTGGTCGCATCGCCAGGCGCTCGCGCCGGCAGACGGCGGCGTCTACGCGACCGACTTCACGCCGCCCGAAGAGGGCGTGTACTACGTTTACGTCGGCTGCCCTTCGATCGGACTGAAGACGAGCAACCCGCAGTACCTCACGCTGGAAGCGAGGTGACGAGCGAGGCGAGCTCGCGGCGGAGCACGACGCGCGCTTTCTGCACGCGTTTTCGCGCCGCCGTCTCGGTGATCGAGAGCCGTTCGGCGATCGTCGTATAGCTCGCCTCGTGGAGAAAGCGGAGCTGCGCGGCGGCGCCGAGGCCTGGTGGGAGTTGGGCGAATGCCTGGCCGATGTGCTCCCGTACCTGCGACGCAAAGCACGCATCCTCGGGCGTCGGAGGATCAAGGAGCGTCGCCTCGCGCCGGTTGAGGACGTTGTCGTCGAGCGGGTCGGCCTTGCGCGTGCCGCGGCAACGCTCTTTCTTGATGTCGAGGCAGACGTTGGAGGTGAGGCGGGTGAGCCACGCCTTCACGTCGACGATCTCGCTCGCGTACTCCGGGAGCTTTTCGCGCGCGATCATCATCGAGCGGCTGACGGCGTCATCGGTATCGGTGCGCACGCGCTGCATGTGCCGATAGCAGACGGCCCGGAGATGCGCCGTGTGCTCCATCCAGATCGCCCAGAACGCCGTCGCATCCCCATCACACAGGTCTTCGAGCAACTTGCGATCGCCCTGCCGCAACTCGACCGCCATCCGCACGGACCTCCCTTCTTTCGACACATCCGGAAGTGAACCCAATAGGGGAGTGATAGAAACCGATGGGTTCCCTACCGCCGAAAATGGAATGTATGGAGGGATTTTTCTCTGTGTGCGGTATTCTGTATACAGTATGCAAAGTGACGCTGCGTTTTCCCTCGTTCGCGACAACCTCAGCGACGCGCTCGTCCTCGAATTGCGCAACCGGATCGTCGACAGCCGCCTCGCTCCCGGAGACCGCATCAACGAGGTGCAGCTCTCCCAGCAGCTCGGCGTGAGCCGCACGCCGTTGCGCGAGGCGCTCGCCCGGCTCGCGCACGAAGGAGCGTTGCGCGCGGTGCCGCGCATCGGCTACTTCGTCCGCCCTCTGACGCTCGAGGAGTTCTCGCAGATCTATCCGATCCGCGCGCTCCTCGATCCGGAGGCGCTGCGATTGAGCGGCATTCCGACCCGCGAACGACTGGAGCGATTGCGCGACCTCAACGAGCAGATCGCCGAGGCGAGGGATGCGGATGCGGCGATTGCGCTGGATGACGTTTGGCACATGGAGCTCGTCGCCGAATGCCCGAACAAGATTCTGCTGGAGCTGATCGAGCAGTTCATCCGCCGCACGCGCCGCTACGAGATCGCGTTGATGCGCGAGCAGGAGAACGTGGCGACGGCGAACACCGGACACAAGACGATCCTCGCCGCGTTGCGCCGGCGCGATCTGGACGCCGCGTGCGACGCGTTGCGCGAGAATCTGCAGGACGGCTACGAGCCGATCGCCGCGTGGCTGCGGGGGCGGGCGTGATGCGGCGCGTGCTGCTCGCGCTGCTGTTCGCCGCATCCGCGCACGCGCAGCCGGCGGACGAGTTGCTCGGGCTGTGGTCGGGCGAGGTCGTGTTCCCGCAGCCGCTGCAGGGCGAGTTGACGGTGACGCGGGAGGGCGGGCGGTGGCGGGCGTCGATCGCCGGCTTCACCGCGACGTCGCGCGATCCGCACTTCACGTTCGCCCACGGCGAGTTTCGGGGCCGTCTCGAAGACGGCGAGCTGCGGGGTTTCTGGATCCAGCCGCCGGGCGGCACCGCGCAACGGTTCGCATCGCCGATCGCTTTTCGCGCCGCGGGCAAGGATCGCTGGCGCGGCACGGTGCGTCCCGTCGACGACCGCTTCACGCTCTTCCTGAAAGTCTTCTACAACGAGGACGGCATCCTCGTCGGCGCGTTCCGCAATCCGGAACAGAACCTGGTGAACAACGCGCCGAGGTTCCGCATCGATCGCGAGGCGTCGAAGATCGCGTTCCACGTCCGCTACG
>JAFAVZ010000597.1 GCA_019242175.1 Acidobacteriota bacterium | reverse complement strand
AAAGCTCACGCAATCAGCGAGGGACATTCAGCTGCAGCACTTCCTCGAACAGTTTCTGATCCGATTCGCCGACATCCCGGACATCGGGCCGAAGCGAAAAGCGACTCTGGCGGCGTATGGAATCGATAGCGCGGACGACCTGAGCTGGGCCGCATTGTCCAGAGTCCCGAAATTCGGAGACGCTCTGAAGTCGCGCCTCCTGGCCTGGCGCACGTTGCTGGAGAGGCGTTTCGTCTTCAATCCGAAAGAAGCCGTGCCCCAACGGGATCTCGATGCGCTGGACTATCGGTGGCGCCGCGCGAAAGACGACCTCTCGCAACGGCTTCGCGTGGGCTCTCAGGAAGCCGCTCGTTTGAACGAAGCGATTCGCAAGAGCCGCGCGAGCGTTGCGCAGCAGCTGGAAGCGCCAGCCCGTCGCTGGGCACAGGCGTGCGCCGATCTCGAAGCCATCGAGTCGACGCTTTCCCTGCGACGGCGAACGCCGATTCCGCGTTAGTTCCGCACCGCGGTGAACGTGATCGCCTGCTTCTCGTCCGTCCCGAGCGTCACGGTCTGCGACCTCGGCTCCTCGCGCATCTCGGGGTACCAAACCTTCAGCGTGTACTGGCCGGCGGTCACATCGGGGATCGTCGCCTTACCGTTCTCCAGTTTGCCGAAGTAGGGCGTGTCGACGACCACGATGTAAGCGCTCATCTGTTCGTGGATGTTGCAGCCGAGGGTGACGACGCCGGGGGTGGAGAACTGGATGGGGAAGGCGGGCTTGCCGGTGTACAGCGGCAGTTGGAAGCGTTTCGCGGGCGAGAGCGAGTACACCTGGTGACGGATGTTGTCGCTGTTCGGGAACTCGACCCACGTGCCGGTCTGAATGGGAAGGACGTGGGGGAGGAACATCCGGTCCTTCTGATCCATCGTCGCGACCTTGCGCTGCAGCGTCATCGGCTTGGCCGGAAGCGCGTACACGATTGCGTCCTGAACGGCCGAGCCGTCGGGATACAGGAACTGGACTTCGAGGGTGGCAGCAGCGAGCGGTAGCGTGAGCAACAGTCCGACGAGAGCCGTCACGAATCGGTGCATGCGGCCGGAAACAGGGTCGAGCCGGGTATCCTTCCACCATGCATTCCGGATCTCCTAGGTTGCGGCGCACGGCGGGGCGCGCGTTGCGGCGCACCGCTTTGCTCGCCCTGGTCGTGCTCGCGCTTCCGGCGATGGCGTTGGACAGCGTGCAGTGGAACGGATTCGCGCTCCTTCGGCCCGAAACGCCGGCCAGCGGACGCCCGCTCGACGACGACTCGCTCTCCGCGCAACTCCAGGTCGGCGTCGACTGGCGTCCCTCCGTCGCCCTCGGCGGTCACCTACACCTCCTCGCTCGCAACGAGTCGGATGGCTCGCGCCGCGGCCACGTCGGCGTCGTCGAGGCGTTTCTCGAACAGAACTTTCGCCGCGGCAACGACCGCATCCATCTGATGGAAGGCGCGTTCTTTCTGCCCGGCTCGCGGGAGAACATCGACAGCCTGTGGGAGTCGCCGTACACGATCACCTCCTCGGCGTTGAATAGCTGGATGGGCGAGGAGTTCCGGCCGATCGGCATCGACGCGTCGTACACGCATCGCCTCCACCGCTCCTCGATCGGCGGCGCCGTGACGCTCTACCGCGGCAACGACACGTTCGGCGCACTGCCCATCGATCGCGGCTGGGCTCTTCGCGATCACTGGACGCTCCTCGGCGAGCACATTCCGGTGAATGCGACCCATACGATCTTCACCTCCGTCTCGGCGGAGACCGACGGTCGCATCGGTTGGGCGGCGCGGGCGCGATGGAACACCGACCGCGCATCGCTCCAGTTCACGCGCATCGACAACCGCGCAGACGCGTTGCGTTACGGCGAGCTTTTCAACTGGGCGACGCGGTTCAACATCGCGGCCGCCGATTGCACATGGAAGGGCTGGACGGCGATCACCGAGATCGGCTGGGGCACCACCGCGATCCAGCCGAGCTCCGGCCGCCGCTCGTTCCCGATCCGAGCCGGCTACGTGATGGTCTCGCGCCAGATTGCGAGCTGGCGGGCGAGCCTGCGCGCCGAGGAGTACGAGGAGCGCGCGGCCGACGGCCAGGCGGTGACGGCTGCGGTTTTCTGGGAGCCGCCGCGCGCACGACTGCGCACCGGCATCGAGGCGATCGCCACGGACGTCGACAAACGGCTGGCCGTCGAGCTGCGCTATCGTTTCTGAGATGGCCAAAGATCCCGACGCTCTCATTGCCCTCGCTCGCGAGATCGCCATGGAGCTGCCGGAGGTCACGGAGAAGCTCTCGCACGGCGAGCCGGCGTTCTTCGTCAAGAAGAAGCTCTTCGCGATGATCGACAACAATCATCACGGCAGCGGCCACGTTGCGGTCTGGATGAATGCGCCACCGGGCGTGCAGGAAACGCTGGTGGCCGCGGATCCGAAGCACTTCTTCCGGCCGCCGTACGTCGGCCCGAAAGGCTGGATCGGAGTGCGGCTCGACAGCGGCCTCAAACGCGCCGCCGTCGCCGACCTGATGAAACAGGCGCATGCGACGACGGCGGTGAAGAAGAAGCGCGTGCTGTAGGACGTAGGGCCGGCTCTCCAGCCGGCCCCATGAAGTGAGGTCGCGGCGGGCGTCGCCCGCCGCATCAGTCTCGACTGCGGCCGGCTGAGAGCCGGCCCTACATTTTTCTACGCGCCGAGCGTCTTGCGCACGAGCATCAGTTGCCCCACGTGGTACGCGTTGTGGTCGATCGACAGCAGGATCTCGCGCAGCACGGTCTGGCCGGAGCCGTGCGGGATCTTCGAGTAGAGATCGATCGACTCGTCGGCGGTGATCTCCGCCAGCGTCTTCAGATCCTTCTTGTACTGTGCGATGGCTTCGTCCCACGCCTTGTCCGTCGGCGGCTCGGCGCTCTTCGGCCAATAGCCGGACGGCCATTCCGGCGAGACGTGCTTCTCGTCGCGCGTGAACTCCACGATGTCCCACAGCGTGATGCGCAGATGCTCGAGCAGCTCCCACGGCGAATGCGGGCCGCCCTCCGGACGCTTGCCGCGCAGCTCGGCGGGGAAGTCTTTCACCGCGTCGTCGAAACGGATGTGGGCGTGATCCCAATCGATCACCTGGACCAGTTGCTCGCGAAGTTCCTTGCTCATTGCGAAATCCTCTTTCCTTTGAATTCAGCTTCCAGTCGCCACGTCTCGCCGTCGGCGTTCAAGGCCTCGCCGAGCCAGCGGAACGAGTCGGATGTGATGTCGACAAAGCGCCAGCGGATCGGCGTGCCGTCGGGATGCGTTCCGATCTGCACGAGCTCCGCGCCGACCCGGCGCCCGATCAATTCGTTGCGCAAGCCGGTGACGGGATTGATCCACGTCACGCGCCAGGCGCCGAGCCTCGCGTCCCACACGCGGAGCGTCGTGCCGAAAGTGCCGGGCGTGCCGGGAACCTGATACCTCCAGG
>JAFAVZ010000613.1 GCA_019242175.1 Acidobacteriota bacterium | reverse complement strand
CTTCTTCGGCGACGGCGTGATCACGCCTGCGATCTCCGTGCTCTCCGCCGTGGAAGGCCTCGAGCTCGCCGCCCCCTCCCTCACTCCCTACGTCGTCGAGATCACGCTCGTCATCCTTGTCGCGCTGTTCTTCGTGCAAAAGCGCGGGACGGCCGGCATCGGCTCGGTTTTCGGGCCGGTGATGATCGTTTGGTTCCTGGTGCTCGCGGCCTCGGGTTTGGTTCACCTAGTCAGGCAGCCGGCGATCCTGGCCGCCCTCAACCCGCTCGCCGGCTTGCGGTTCGGGCTGGAACATCGCTGGATCGCGTTCGTTGCATTGGGATCGGTGGTGCTCGCTCTGACGGGTGCCGAAGCGCTCTACGCGGACATGGGCCACTTTGGTGCCGGACCGGTACGCCTCTCATGGTTCGCGGTGGTATTGCCGGCTCTGACCTTGAACTACTTCGGCCAGGGCGCCCTGTTGCTGGACGACCCCAAGGCCCTCGAGAATCCGTTCTTTCGCATGTTCCCCGAGTGGTCGCTCGTGCCGGTGGTGCTGCTCGCGACCGTGGCGACCGTCATCGCCTCGCAAGCCGTCATCTCCGGCGCCTTCTCGATGACGAAGCAAGCGATGCAGCTGGGATTCCTGCCGCGCTTGTTCATCGCTTACACCTCCGACAGGGAAGCGGGCCAGATCTATGTTCCGGCGGTAAACAACGCGCTGCTCGTCGCCGTCGTGGCCGCCGTGCTCGCCTTTCGATCCTCGACAGCGCTGGGAGCGGCCTACGGCATCGCAGTGACGGGCACGATGATGATCACGACATTCCTGACGTTCTTCGTGCTACGGTACTCGTGGAACTTCAGGCTCTGGACGGCGCTGTCGGCCACGGGCTTTTTCTTCCTGATCGACCTGACGTTCTTCTCGGCCAACCTTTTGAAGATCGTCGAAGGAGGCTGGTTTCCGCTCGCCGTTGGCGCATTGATCTTCATCGGCATGGTGACCTGGTCCAAGGGGCGCGAGCTGCTGGCGTCCAGCATCAGGGCGGATGCGATCGAGCTCCGGCCGTTTCTCGAAAACGTGCTTGCCGACCGTCCGATGCGCGCGCCGGGAACTGCAGTCTTTCTGAACGCGCAGCCTGATCTCACGCCGCCGGCGCTGCTGCACAACCTCAAGCACAACCACGTGTTGCACGAGAAGAATCTGTTCGTGACCGTGCACACACAGGAGGTTCCCTGGGTACGGGACGGCGAACGCGCGACTGCGGAACTACTTTGCGAGAGCTGTTGGGCGGTGACGCTCACGTTCGGCTTCAAGGACGAGCTCGACGTGCCCGCGGCGCTCGAGCAGCTGAAGTCGCACGGAATTGCGTTGGACCCGATGACGACCTCCTATTTCCTGTCGAGGTCAACCATCCTGCCCACCCTGGGCGGAGGCATGGCCCCTTGGCGCGAGAAGCTCTACGCCAACATGCATCGCAATGCTGCGTCGGCCGCCGACTTCCTGAACCTGCCCGTCAATCGAGTGGTCGAGCTGGGGGCAAAGGTTGTGATTTGAGCGCGACCCGCGACCGGCTGCTCACGCTTGCCAAGCCGAACCTCGCATGCTGCCGATACAGCGCCAGAGAGCGGACGTTGGCAGTGCGATCGCTTCCACTCCTCGTGCGCAAACCTCCTGTCTGCGATCAGAGATCCTGCTAGGGAGGGTCAGCGCTATTGCAATGCCCGCAGGCGCTGCCAGGACCTCCTGCAAAGCCAACTCATCACAATAGAACCGGCGACGAGCAGGATCGCTTCGCCGTCGGCGTCTAGAAGCACCATCCAAATCAGGGCGCAAGCCAGGAAATCATCTTTTCGTTGCCCAGCTGCCACGACGGCTTGGCGAAGCGTAAGCAGTCTGGCTTTGTCGCGCCTATGTCGTAGAAGCGCCATGGCGAAACCGAGAATGATCTCCAACGTCGCCACTGTCCAAAAGAGTTGTCTTGCCACTGTTCTGGATCACATTTACCGGCAAGAACGCGGTCGGCGATGGCTCGAGTCAAGGCTCAAAAGACGAGCACTCGAAGGTGCGACCCCTTCGCGTCCTACCACAACGACGAATTCGCGACGCATTGGGAATCGTGTTGTGGG
>JAFAVZ010000408.1 GCA_019242175.1 Acidobacteriota bacterium | reverse complement strand
ACCGTAAATGTGTCCTCGTGACATATTGACCCTCCTTTGAACAGGTCGCTTATGAAACGAGCCACAAAGGCGATTCGTTTCGCTCGGGAACGAATGACGCTAATTGCGACGAAGAGGCGAATCGTATGTTGCAATCAGGCCGTTTGGCAGGGCAATAGGTAGAGAGCGCTCACAATGGCGACGCATTGTAGAAATGGTGCGATTTTCATTGTGAAGGACATTGCGAGCAGGACGCCATTGTGAAAGGGTCACTGCCTGTAGAGAGCAAGGGTGCGCGTGATTCACCATTGCTTCCAATGGGACGGATCTCGAGCCGCGCGCGTTCGGGCGGCGGAAGGAATGACGCTAAACGTGACAGGGTGGGGGAGGCTGCGGGAGAAAAACAAAAAGGGCCGGCGTTGCGCCGGCCCTTGCTCGCTCAGCGGCGGTTGCCGCCGAACAGTCGTAGCAGCATGAGGAAGAGGTTGATGAACGCGAGGTACAGCGAGAGCGCGCCGTAGATGCGAGGTTGTCCTGCATCGGGCCGCCGGCCGTCGCGTACGCGCGCAGCATCTGCGTGCGGTAGGCGGTGAGGCCGAGGAAGATGAAGACGCCGAGGAAGCTGATGGCGTAGTCGAGCGGCCCGGAGTGCAGGAACATGTTCAAAATCATGGCGAGCACGAGGCCGATGACGCCCATGAAGAAGAACGAGCCCCACGAAGTGAGGTCGCGTTTCGTCACCGTGCCGTAGACGCTCATCGCGCCGAACATCGCGGCCGCGGTCACGAACGCGCTGATGATCGCCCCCTGCGTGTACACGAAGAAGATGACGCTGAGCGTGAGTCCGTTGAGCAGCGAATAGACGAAGAACATCGCCGCGGCGGTGCCGGCCGATAGACGTTGCAGGCCGGCCGAAAGACCGAACACGAGGCCGAGCTCCACGATCATCAAGCCGAACGCGACGATTCGGTTCCCGAGCACGATCTGCTGCATGGCGGGCGAGAACACCACCCAGGCCGAGGCGAGGGCGGTGAGCAGCAGCCCTCCGAACATCCATCCGTAAACCGACCGCACGAACGCCCGCACGCGCAGATCCATCTCCGCCGTGCTGGCGCTGATCCACTGAGGCTGTTGCTGTTGGTACTGATTCATGGTCCCTCCGAACGCGGATGGTAACGCCACCTTCATGCCGCTCCTTCCGGAAAACAGCCTCGGGCGCGCCTTTTGCTGCAAGGAATTCACAATGCTAGACTCAGGTTTACCATCTCACTGAAAGTTGATAGCAGCGCGCTCACATGGCGCTAACTGTCAGAAGGAGAAACGAGTTATGTCCAAGATCATCGGCATCGACCTCGGCACGACCAACTCCGTGGTTGCGATCATGGAGGGCAACGAGCCCAAGGTCATCGTCAACGCCGAGGGGAGCCGGATCACGCCTTCCGTCGTCGGTTTCGCCAAGAACGGCGAGCGCCTCGTCGGCCAGGTCGCCAAGCGCCAGGCGGTGACGAATCCCGAAAACACCATCTTCTCCATCAAGCGCTTCATGGGCCGCAAGTTCGACGAAGTGAACGAAGAGATGAAGATGGTCCCCTACAAGGTGACCCGCGCCTCGAACGGCGACGTCCGCGTCGACGTTCAGGGCAAGATGTACTCCCCGCCGGAGATCTCGGCGATGATCCTCCAGAAGCTCAAGCAGGCCGCCGAAGACTACCTCGGCGAGAAGGTCGACCGCGCCGTCATCACCGTCCCGGCCTACTTCAACGACTCCCAGCGCCAGGCGACGAAAGACGCGGGCGAGATCGCCGGCCTCAAGGTCGAGCGCCTCGTCAACGAGCCGACGGCCGCCGCGCTCGCCTACGGCCTGGACAAGAAGACGAACGAGACCATCGCCGTGTATGACTTCGGCGGCGGCACGTTCGACATCTCCATCCTCGAAGTCGGCGACGGCGTGGTCGAAGTCAAGTCGACCAACGGCGACACCCACCTCGGCGGCGACAACATCGACCAGAAGCTCATCGACTGGATCATCGACGAGTTCCGCAAGGACCAGGGCATCGACCTCTCGAAAGACAAGATGGCCCTGCAGCGCCTGAAAGAGGCGGCGGAGAAGGCGAAGATCGAGCTCTCCTCGACGATGTCGACGGACGTGAACCTGCCATTCATCACGGCCGACGCGTCCGGTCCGAAGCACCTCAACATGCAGCTCACCCGCGCCAAGTTCGAGCAGCTGGTCGGCGACATCGTCCAGCGCACGATGGGCCCGGTGAAGCAGGCCCTCGCCGATGCCGGCGTCGATCCGAAGAAGATCGACGAAGTCGTGCTCGTCGGCGGCTCCACGCGCATCCCGATGGTGCAGAAGGTCGTGCAGGACTACTTCGGCAAAGAGCCGCACAAGGGCGTGAATCCTGATGAAGTCGTCGCGGTCGGCGCGGCCGTTCAGGGCGGCGTCCTCGGCGGCGACGTGAAGGACGTTCTCCTGCTCGACGTCACCCCGCTCTCGCTCGGCATCGAGACGCTCGGCGGCGTGATGACGAAGCTCATCGAGCGCAACACGACGATCCCGACGCGCAAGTCGGAGACGTTCTCGACGGCGGCGGACAACCAGACGTCGGTCGAGATCAAGGTCTTCCAGGGCGAGCGCGAAATGGCCTCGGCGAACAAGCTCCTCGGCGCGTTCCACCTCGTGGGCATCCCGCCCGCGCCGCGCGGCATCCCGCAGGTCGAAGTCACGTTCGACATCGACGCGAACGGCATCATGAACGTCTCGGCCAAGGACCTCGGCACGGGCAAGGAGCAGAAGATCACGATCACCAGCTCCTCCGGTCTGTCTAAGGATGACGTGGAGCGCCTGGTGCGCGACGCCGAGACGCACGCGGAAGAGGATCGCCAGCGCCGCGAGGAGATCGAGGCGAAGAATCATCTCGACACGCTGACGTATCAGGTGGAGAAGATGCTCAGCGAGAACCGGGACAAGATCTCGGGCTCGGACGTCTCGACGCTCGAGGCGGCGATCGCCGACGCGCGCAAGGCGATGGAGCAGGGCGGTACGGACAACCTCAAGCGCGCCACGGAAGCGCTGCAGACAGCGTCGCACAAGCTGGCCGAGGCGATGTATCAGGCCGGCCAGACGCCGGGCGGCGGCGAGCCGGGGGCCGGCCCGACCGGCGGCGCGACGAACGCCGGCGGCAGCGGTAAGGATGATGTGATCGAAGCCGAAGTCGTCGACGAAGCGAAGTAATCTCGATTCGCCGGGTCGGCCTCATCGCCGGCCCGGCGCATTTTTCCCAGGGGAGACGGACACCGCATGCCACGCCGCAGAGCCGATGGATACGTGATGATCTCGATCATCTCGGAGCGCTACAACATCCATCCGCAGACGCTTCGCCTCTACGAGCGCGAAGGGCTGATCAAGCCCGCGCGCACGGCCGGCAACACGCGTCTGTGGGGCCCGGACGAGATCCGCAAGCTGGAGATGATCCTCACCCTCACCCGCGACCTCGGCGTGAACTTGGCCGGCGTCGAGGTGATCATCAAGCTGCAACGGATGATGGAAGAGGCGGAGATGGATTTCTCGGGCCTCATGGACTACATCCGCCAGAACGTGTTGGACAAACGGCACGGCATCGAGCGCGAGAACGCGCTCGTGAAGAGCCCCGAGCGCGGGCTGACGCGGCGCTCGTAGAGGCTTCAAAACGTGGGAGCGGGCTTCAGCCCGCTCCGGGACCGGCTGAAGCCGGTCCCCACGTTCAAGCCTTCGTTTGCCGTTGCCCTCGGCGCTCGAACGTCAGGGCCACATCGCCAGAACGTGTTAGACAAACGCCGCACGGCATCGAGCGCGAGAACGTATTGGGGAAGATCCACGATCGCGGGCTGACGCGGCACTCGTAGCGGCTTCAGAAACGTGGGAGCGGGCTTCAGCCCGCTCCGGGACCGGCTGAAGCC
>JAFAVZ010000278.1 GCA_019242175.1 Acidobacteriota bacterium | reverse complement strand
GCGTGCGACGATCCTCGAGAAGGCTCCGCTCTCCGGCGAGCTCGCGGAGTTCCACTTCGAACATCCGCTGGCCTCGTCCACGAACTGGATGTGGATGCGGTTCGAAGCGGAGGATGGCGCTGCGTGGTGCGGATGCTTTCAGGCCGGAATGTTGCCTCGCTCGCCCATCGCAGTTTCCCTTGACGGCGACCACTTCTTCGTGCTCGTCGGCGGCATCGTCTATTGCGTTTCGGCGGTGCGCCGCGAGCTCGTCGGCACGATCAACGGCGAGACGTGGAACACGGCCATCGCGCTTCTGGATCGGCGGTCCGTCGCGCTGGCCGATTTCACCAATGTGGCGGTCGTCGCGATCGACGGCACCGTGTGGGAAACGGGCCGCATCGCGTGGGACGGGATCCGCTTCACCGACGTGACGCACGAGACGTTGCGCGGCATCGTCGAAACGGGACATGGGCCGCTCGATGACGCGCCGTTCGCCATCGACCTGCGAACGCATGAAGTCAGCGGCGGCGAAGTCGAGTCGTTTCGCAAGATGGGATCGAACGCCTCACTGCAACGGCACACCGAGGATCAATCCCTCGTGCAAGAGCTCCGTCTTGTTCTCATCGAACTTGTTGCCCTGGCTCGCGGCGAGGAACCAGAAGTCCTTCCCCACCACCACGCCGACCGTCGGCTCGTCCATCTGCGGGTGATTCATCTCCAGCACCTCGCATTTCGTGATGCGTTTGCCGTTCAGGCGGAGGCGCACTAGGCGGTTCGGCTCGACGCCGTTCTGGATCGCGAGCAGCGAGCCGTCGAAGTACTCCAGGCCGTCGATACCCGCCGTCGTGCAGTCGGACGGCGGCTCGAGCTTCGACGCCTTCCCGCTCTTCGGATCCACCGCCCACACGCCCGTCGCGTAGTCGGAGACGTACAGCGTCCCGCCGCCGAGCGCGGAGCCTTGCGGCGAACGCAGCACGCCGCGCGGCACGAGCGTCTCGAGCTTGTCGCCGTTCACGCGCAACACGCTGCCCATCGAGTCGGACGAGTACACGGCGCCGTCCGGAGCGACGGTGAGGTCGTCGAGGAAGTGCTTCTCGCCATCCTCGGGCGGCGCGATGCGGCGCACGATCTTGCCCGTCCCTAAGTCGATCGCGACGAGCGCCATCTCCGCATCATTCTTCTCCGTGTAGCCCTCGAACCGCGGGCTCGGCGAGCTGCTGGCCCAGAGCAGATTGCGTTTCGCATCGATGCCGAGGCCGTTCGCGCCGAAGATCCCCTCGGTCACGAAGTCGCTGACGTGGCCCTGCAGATCGACGCGCACGATCTTGCCCTTGCGGTTCCCGCTCACCAGGAACGTTCTCGCCTTCGCATCCCAAACGATCGCCTCGGACAGCAGGTCCTTCTGTGGAATCGCAATCGAGCGCGTGGCGGAGTGGATCGGCTTCGTGCGCGTCTCCTCGATCTTCTGCAGCACGGCGCGGAAGCGGGGCGTGTCGCGGACAGCGTCGAAGTCGTGATCGGACAGGTCGGCCACGACGCGCATCGCCGCGAGCCGTTCGAGCTGCACGAGCGCGTCGTTCGTGTTGCCGTTCAACGCGTAGGCGCCGCCGAGGTTGGCGACGACGACCGGATTCTCGGGGCGCAGCGCGGCGAGCGTGCGCATCTCCGTCAGATACACCGGGTAGTCCTTGCGGTCGTATGCGGCCTTCGCATCGCGGGACACCTGCGCCGGCGTTCTCTCCTCCGCGTAGACGGAGAGCGCCAAAAGAACGACAAAAGTGATGCATATACGCATGTCGGAGGAGGGTACGCGATACGCGCGGTAGAACCTGTCACTAATCGAAAACCGAACGGGATACACTCCTGCCGTCGAAAAGGCCGGCGTCCTGCCGGCCGATCAACGAGGAGGAGAGTCCCCGCCATGAAGATCAAGGTCTGGATCTCGGTTGCCCTGCTCACCGGTTGCGCCACCCTCGCTCTCGCCCAGGATGCCTCGAAACAACCGGCGATGTCGGCCGAGGAGCAAGCGGCCATGGAGAAGTGGCAGAAAGCCATGACTCCCGGCGCGAGCCACAAGACGCTGGAGACGATGGCCGGCACGTGGGACACGTCCGTCACCTCGTGGATGGCGCCCGGCGCGCCGCCCCAGACGAGCAACGGCACGTCGGTGAACAAGATGATCATGGGCGGCCGCTACCTCGAACAGCGTTTCTCCGGCTCCGTCATGGGCCAGCCCTTCGAAGGACTCGGCTACACCGGCTACGACAACGTCACCGCCAAGTACTGGGGCTCATGGATGGACAACATGAGCACCGGCGTGATGACGTCGACCGGCACCGGCGACGGCAAGTCGTACAAGTTCGCCGCGACGATGAGCGATCCGATGAGCGGCGGCCCCTCGACGGCCGAGGAACGGATCACCGTGGTGGACAAGGACCATCACACGTTCGAGATGTGGGGCCCCGGCCCCGACGGCAAGAACTTCAAGATGATGGAGATCAAGTACTCGCGCAAGAAGTGAAATGTAGGGGCCGGCCCCAGCCGGCCCGAACCCGGTTCACGGAGGCCTGGGCCGGCTGAAGCCGGCCCCTACATCCCTACCGCAGGGACGCGAACACGCGTAGCGGATGGCGCGCGGGCGTCCCGCCCGCAAGCCGACGGGCGTCCTCGCCCGGCGGCCATGGCCCCCGCGGCACCGCACGTAGCAGCGGTACCGCACGTGGCAGCGGCACGGCACGCGGCAGCGGCGAGCGTGCGTTTCGCGGTTGCGATGTCCTGCCTAGCGGACGGCCGGATGGTGCGCCGGCGTCTCGCCCGCAAGCCGACGGGCGTCCTCGCCCGGCGGCCATGGCCCCGCGGCACCGCACGTAGCAGCGGCACCGCACGTGGCAGCGGCACGGGGACGTGCCGCTGCTCGCGGGCGGGACGCCCGCTCACCATAGCGATGCGAGCG
>JAFAVZ010000178.1 GCA_019242175.1 Acidobacteriota bacterium | reverse complement strand
TGTTGCATTGCTCGGTGACGAGGATGAAGTTGTGCTTCGAATCGCGCCGGTAGAGCGCGCGCACGGAGCCGGTCGGATCGACCGCAACGACATCGCCATCATCGAGATACGCGAGTGCGCGAAGGCCGGACGCCATCGGGACGCCTTGCACTTGCGGCGGAGCTCCGACGGCAAGAATGCCGAGGTATTCATTCGGCGCGCATGGCAGCTCACCGTTCTCGGCGAGGAGAAACGCGTTCGCACGATCGGCAACCGGCGTTCGCGCGACGCGTCCGATCAACGTCCGCTCGACGCCGTGCACACGCGCCACTTCGTGCAGCCTCATGCGACCTCCGCACGCCGCGACGGCTCGTTGCGCACCCACGACCAGAGCGTGCGTCGGGTGATGGCATCGCGTTCCAGCAGCGAGAGCAGATGCTTGATGATGAAGAAGTTCTTCTCGTGAAATTCGCTCGTCGGAACGTGCGGCACGACGTCGCCGGACATCGCGTAGTGATGCACCGGATCGGAGCCGCACCAAGGCAGAAACGCGCAGTCGGAGCAGCCCGGCACCGACTCCGCGACCGATCCGGCCACGAGCGCGCGCAGCGTCTCGCCGCCGAAAATCGACGTATAAGAATCGTGGTGCACGTTGCCGAGCCGAAAGTGTCGATCGCCCATCTCGGCCAGCATGCGCGATTCGTCGGAGGCGTAGACGTCGCCATCGAAGTTGTAGACGACCGCGCCGATTCCCGCACCGGCCGGGCTTTGCAGATCGACGTAGCCGATCGGGAACGGCGTAAGGATGCGCGTCAGCAGCATCTGCGCGTAGGTCTCGACGAGCCAGGCTCCGTTCGCGTTGCGCATCAGGATGTGATCGAGCGCGCGGACGTAGAAGTCGAGGAACTCGCGCATCGTGTAGCCGGTCGTGCGCGCGCTTCGGCGCGCGAAGCCGTAGGGGCTGAGCGGACGAAGGAAGAGCGAGGAGAAGCCGCGTTCGACGTATTCGTCGACGATCGCTTCCGGCGACTGCAGCGAGAGGCGTGTCGTCGTCATCAGCGCTGCGACGCCATCGAACCCGAGGATGGCGCGGGCGCGGTCGATGCCTCCGATGGTGCGCGCATAGCTGTCGTTCCCCGGTCTCGGCCGATTGCCGTCATGCAGCGCTTGCGGTCCGTCGAGCGACGTCGACAGGAAGACGTTGTGCTCGCGGAAGAAGTGCAGCATCGCGTCGTCAATCAAAGCGAGATTCGTCGCCACCACGAAGGTGACCTCGCGCCCCTCGGCCGTCGCGCGCCGCCGGCCTTCGAGCACGATCTGCTGAATGCGGTCGAAGTGAAGGAGCGGCTCGCCGCCCTGGATCTCGATCTTGAGATGCGGCGCCGGCGACCGGAAAACGAGGTCGAGCGCTGCCGTAGCCGTTCCCTCGGACATGTCGTAGCGTGGACGGTCCGCACTCACGCGCGAGACCTGGCAATAGGCGCACGAGTGCTCGCAGCGCAGCGTGACGACGAAGATGTGCAACGAAGTGAAGCCTTCCAGAAAGGACTTCCGCGTGCGGTACTTCGCGACCAGCAGCTCGAACGGCGCGAGGCTGCGGCTGTCGAAGAGGAACTGCTTCGCTTTCAGATCGAGATAAGCATCGCCGTCCATCGGCAGCTGATGCTCGACGAAACGCGCGAAGTCTTCATGCGAGAGAAAATGCGGCTCGCCGACTTCGTTGACCACCAACGTGCGCCGCTCATCGAAGCGGAGGAAGCGAAACGGCAGCAAGCGATAGCCACTCATGAAGCGATTCCTCTCGGATCGAAGTGCTCGTCGCTCTCCGCCTCGCCGCGATCGAGGAGATCCGCCTCGCAGAACGCCTGAGCCACGCTGCTGGTCGCCGGTACGACCGCAGTCGATTTTCGGCTCGTGAAACTCCACATCGCCTCGGTATCGCCCGCGCAAGGGCCGATCGGGCGGCGGCACGCACATCACGATCAATGGAGCGAACTTTCCGCCGCAGTCTACGGTGACGATCGGCGGGCAAAGCGCGACGATCGTTCGCGTGACGCCGACCTTCATCGAAGCCATCACCCCTGCGGCGACGACGGCCGGCGCGGCGCACGTCATGGTCAGGGCGGGATCCGGCGCCACGATCACTCTGGCCCAGGGGTTCGTCTACGGCGCGATCAGCCGGCGCCGCGTCACGATGTCCCCATAGCGCCTACTTCCCGCCCGCCGCTTCCGCCCGTTTGAGCCCCGCGGCCGTCAGCGCACGGCCCGGGGTTCGTTCCAGCGCGGTGCGATACGCGCGGGCCGCGTCGGCGGGGCGGGAGTCGGCGAGGTACTCGTCGGCGAGCAATTCGTACGTCGGCTTCGCGATCGGCGGTGGGCCGAACTCGAACGGCATCGCGGCCTCCGCCTTCGCCGCCTTCTCCAGCAGCGCAATCGCCTCGGAACGTTTGCCGGTCGCGCTGAGCAGCATCGCGTCGGCTTGCTGGACCATCACCGCCGCGCGGCCCGTGTTCCCGGCGTAGTGATCGTGCGCGGCCTCGGCGGGGAGGGCATGCAGGCGCGCGACCGCGTCGCGCAACTTCGCCGTGTCGCCTCGCGCGGCGAGGACGTCCGCATAGGCGAGGAGGAAGCGGGCAGACGCGAGCTCGTTGCCGTCCGGAACGGTGACGGGTGGGGGCGTGGGGCCGCCGCTCGCGATCTGGTGCGCGCGCATGTCGGCATAACCGCCGACGCGCGACGCGCGCGAGTCCGTTGGGCCGGCGTTCACGTAGTCGCCGAAGGCCGATGCTCGGCACGCCTCGAGCGCCTTGCTCGCCTCGTCGAAACGCCCTTCCTGCAGATAGCCGTAGTGCAGCCAGGTCGGATAGTGACCGCACGCCGAGAGCTGGCGCGAACGCGCGGCGCGTTGCTTGTTCACCACGGCGATCGCGCGGCGGTTCGCATCGATCACGTCGTCCCACATCCCCATCGCGATGAAGATGTGCGACGTCATGTGCAGCGCGTGCGCGGCATTCGGCGCGACGCCGGCGTAGGGGCGCGCGGCGCGCATGCCGAGCGGCGCGTGAATCGGATCGTCATAGCTGTGGATGAGGTAGTGCAGGACGCCGGGATGATGCAGATGCGTCGGGAACACCTCTTCGAGCAATGCCGCGGCGCGCATGTAAGTCGCGAAGTCGCGCCCCTCGTGTGCGGTGCCGAGAAGGGCGAGCGCGTAAAACGCTGTCGCGTCGACGTCGTCCGGCCAGCGACCATGCAAATCCCGCATTGCCTCGGCGAACCTGACGTCCCGCTCGTTCTTCGTTCCCTCGCCGTACAGCACGTCCAGCGTGCGGAGGTAGTCGCGTTCGCGATCCGTCTTCGCCTTCTCCAGGCGTTCCGCCGGTGTGCGGCCGAGGCGGAGGAGAGTGTTGCGCGCGGCTTCGGCGTCCTGCTCCTGCCAGACCGGATGCGTGTACGTCATCGCCTCGCCCCAGTACGCCATGGCGAACGACGGGTCGATTTTCTGCGCCTCGCGGAACGCGTCCGCCGCCTCGGGATACTCGAAGTTGTGCAGCGACGCGAGCCCGCGCAGAAACGCCGGCTGGGCTTCGGCCGACCCGGAGTTCGCGAACGAGACGTCGCCGACGTCGCTCTGGGCGAACGCGGACGCGGCGCAGAAGACGAGAGCGAGCAGCAGCGGAAAACGCATCCGCGAATGCTACGTCGTGTAGAGCACCTCTTCGACGGAAAACGCTACGGCGCGCTCGGTTCCGTCCCACTCGATCGAGGCTGTTCCGGTGAGCTGCAGCGTGCGTGCGAAATCGGTGAAGAGCAGCCCGCAATGTGGATTCACGGCGAGGTTGCCGAGCGTGTTGAACATGTTGTTGCCCGGGTAGTCCGCCCACCAGAGCCGCTCGGGCTCCGCTTGGACGAAACCCGCCGGACCGCCGCGATGCGAGGCATCCGCGCCCGTCTCCGGATGCGCGGTCGCGATGAAGAACGTGTCGGCGGCGCGGATGAACGCGAGCTGTTCGTCATCGAGCAACGCACCTTTGGATGGGCGAGCGAGCGTCGGGATGGCGACCGCTTGCGGCGTGATGTACTGCGGACAGTTCGAATACACCTCGCGCGTCTCGACGACCAACGTTTTGTCTTCGTGCCGCAGCCGCCCGTTGATGCGCATCCGCCGCCGCGTCGCGAACTCGATGGCGAGCAAGCCGACGTCGCCGTCGAAGACCTCGTTGCCGGCGGCCGGTGTGATGTGGATCTCCTGCCAGTCGACGGCGCGGGCGAAGCCGGGCTCGCCGGTGAGCAGCGACGCCCAGATCCGGCCCGCGGCATCCGTCGAAGCGGCGATCACGACGCGCTGCGCGGCGAGGAGCTCCGCGGCGGCGGGAGGGATCGCGTCGCGCACGCCGATCCGCGGCGAGGCCACGCCCGCCCGCGCCTGCACCTCGAGCTCTCCTTCGTGGTAGGCCATCACAAGAACCCGCAGACCGTTCCGTGCACCTGTTCGATTTGCATTCTATAACCTTCAAAAACTTGTATTGACGGTTATAAGTTGACGACCGTAATCTGTCAACAGATGTCGCGATTCCTCTTCATCGGCGGCGCGCCGGTCCTCGATTTCGTCAACACGGAGATCGTGTCCGGCGGCGAACGCGTCGACCTCCTGCAAAGCGTCGACGACGTGCGCAGCTGGCTCGCCGAAGCCGGCCTGGCCGACGATGCGGCGCGCGTCCCGCTCGAGGAAGTCCGCCATTTCCGAGCACTTCTGCGCGCCATGCTGCTCCGAGGCAAGGCGCAGAAGAACCACATCGACGCCATCAACGACGCGTTGCGCAGGGGAGAGGGCACGCTGACCCTGGTCCGCGAAAAGGGAAAGTTCCGGACGAAGTTCGATGCCGAGTCGACCGATCCGTTGTTCCTTCTCGGCGCGGCAGCCGCGGAGTTTCTGGCCAACGCCGATCTCTCCCTGGTGAAGAGCTGCGGCGGCACGGGCTGCATCCTCTTGTTTTACGACGAGACGAAGAATCACACCCGGCGCTGGTGCAGCATGGCCGCGTGCGGCAACCGCATGAAAGCCGCCCTGCACTACCGCAGGCGTAAAATCGGCGCGCCATGACGGTCACTTCGATTCCGATCCCGCCCCGATCGCGAGAAATCACGATCGGCTATCTCGGCGACCTCCTCTTCAACGCCGGCTTCATCGACGACCGC
The DNA here is from genome assembly GCA_019242175.1 of Acidobacteriota bacterium. GTDB lineage: Bacteria > Acidobacteriota > Thermoanaerobaculia > Gp7-AA8 > Gp7-AA8 > JAFAVZ01. Next base: position 4,253 of record JAFAVZ010000178.1, on the reverse strand, counting down.
CAGAAGACGGACCTCGACGCGCTCGAGCGTCAGTCGCGCGGGCCGGCGAAGACGAAGCTGCGCACCGACGAAGACGCCAGCCCGTTCAAGGCCATCATGGCGATGAACCTCACCGATGCGAGCGGCAACGGCACGCGCATCGACGACTTCCTCCTCGCGCGCCTCGTCGCCGAAGACGCGCACCTCCCGTTCTGCAAGATCGATCCGCTCAAGCTCGACGTCGGCATGATCGAGTCGAAGATCTCCCGGCCGTTCGCGCGCCGCCACAAGATGGTCCCGGTCGCGATCAAGGACGGGAAGCTCATCGTCGCGATGGTCAATCCGTTCGACACGAACGCCATCGACTCCTACCGCCCGATGGCGAAGCAGGACGTCGAAGTCGTCGTCGCCGCGGAGAGCGACGTCATCGGCGTCATCACCGAGCAATACGGCTTCCGCAGCTCGGTCACGAAAGCGGAGCGTGACCTCAAAGGCGGCTTCGACCTCGGCAACCTCGAGCAGTACGTCAAGCTGAAGTCGGGCGTCGAGATCGAGACGAGCGACCAGCACATCGTCAACGCCGTCGACTATCTTCTCCAGCACGCGTATGACTCGCGAGCCTCCGACATCCACATCGAGCCGAAGCGCGAGGCCGCGCAGATCCGCTTCCGCATCGACGGCGCGTTGCACGAGATCCAGCGCGTGCCGAAGCTCGTGAACATGGCGATCGTCTCGCGCCTCAAGACGATGTGCCGCATGGACATCGCGGAAAAACGCCGCCCGCAGGACGGCCGCATCAAGACGGAGCGCGAGGGGAAAGAGATCGAGCTGCGCGTCTCCACGCTGCCGACGGCGTTCGGCGAGAAGGTCGTCATGCGCATCTTCGACCCCGAGGTGATGCTGCGGAATCTTTCCGGACTCGGGTTTTATGAGGACGAGCTGAAGACGTTCGAGGAGTGGATCAAACGGCCGCACGGCATCATCCTCGTCACCGGGCCGACCGGCTCGGGCAAGACGGTCACGCTCTACTCCGCGCTGAAGTCGCTCGCGTCGCCGGAGCTGAACATCACGACGATCGAAGACCCGATCGAAATGGTCTACGACGACTTCAACCAAACCTCGGTGCAGAGCAAGATCGGGATCACCTTCGCCTCGGCGTTGCGGACGATCCTGCGCCAGGATCCGGACATCATCATGGTCGGCGAGATCCGCGATCAGGAGACGGCGCAAAACGCGGTGCAGGCCGCGCTGACCGGCCACCTCGTCTTCTCCACGCTGCACACGAACGACGCCTCGACCTCGGTCACGCGTCTCATCGACCTCGGCATCCAACCGTTCCTCATCTCGTCCACGCTGATCGGCGCGATGGCCCAACGCCTCCTGCGCAAGATCTGCGAAGACTGCAAGCGCAACCGGCCGTTGACGGTCGAGGAAGCGGCGATGCTGAACCTGCAGGCGCCGCCGGGAAAACGGATCATCGTGAAGGAAGGCGCGGGCTGCATCCGCTGCCGCAACACCGGCTACTTCGGCCGCACCGGCATCTTCGAGATCCTCCCGATCGACAACGCGATGCGCGATCTCATCGACCGCTCCGAGGATTTCATCAAGATCAAGGAGATGGCGGTGAAACGGGGGATGCGGACGCTGAAACAGAGCGCGTTGCGGAAGCTCGCCGAGGGATCGACGACGTTCGAAGAAGTGGTGCGGGTAACCGGCATTTGAAACGTGGGAGCGGGCTTAAGACCGCTCCGGAACCGGCTGAAGCCGGTTCCCACGTTGGCTGAAGCCGGTTCCGACGACGGCTGAAGCCGGTTCCGACGTCGGCTGAAGCCGGTTCCCACGTCGGCTGAAGCCGGTCCCACAACGGCTGAAGCCGGTTCGCGCATTTTGTCATCCTGAGCCCCGAAGAGGGCGAAGGATCTCCCGGCCTGGACGCGGATCGCCCGCATCAGGAGATCCTTCGCCGTCTTCGCGACTCAGGACGACAAGTCCTACATTTTGGAATGTGCTACGCTGCCCGCGCCGGTTACCGCGGAGAGGACCCGATTGTCATTCCGCGTTTCTTCCTTTCTCCTGATGATTGCGCTGTTCGCCGGGCCCGTTGCGCGGGCGGCGGATGGCGATGCCGTCTGGCTCAACGATCTCGACGCCGCGTTGAAGCAGGCGCGCGCGGAGAAAAAAGTCACGATCGCATACGTCCGCTCGGCCAATGGGCCGGCGATGGTCAAGGCGGACAAAGCGCTCGCTGATGCCGAGGCGCGGCCGCCGATTGCGCATCTGGAACGCTCGTTCGTGTTGGTGCGCGTCGAAAGCGCCGGCGCGACGGGAAGCGTGAAGCAGCTGCTGGGGAAGAACGGCGTCAGCGCGCCGTCGCTCGTCGCGCTCGATGCGACGGGCGAAGTCGTCACCGTCTTCAAGCGCCTCTCCGAACCGAATTTCTACGCCACGTGGTTGAGCGACCTGCGCGGAGAGACGTTCGCGATCACCCAGAGTGGCGAGAAACGCTTCACCGATCCGGGCGAGGCCGACCTGGAGCTGGGCGACGTGCAGATGCGCTTCGGCATGATGCCGGCCGCGATCGCGCGCTTCGATCAGGCGCGGGAACGGTTTCGCAAGGCCGGAAACGCGAAGCGGGCCGAGTTCGCCGACATGTACATCAAGTTTGGCGGCTATCAGCTCTCGCGCAAGGATCGAACGACACGGGACCGCATGCTCATCGACCTGATGCGCCTCATCGGCGACGCCAAGTACAAGGAAAACCAAGCCGATGGGTGGGCGGCGATCGGCGTCATCCGGGAACAGGAACGCGATCGCTTCGGCGCGGCGAAGGCTTACCGCCGTTCGCTGGAGCTGGCGGATCCGAACACCGGCACCGCAGCGCAGGTGCGCGCGTCTTTGCGCGCGCTCGGCGAGACGGTGATCGAAGTGCCGGTGGCCCAGACCGGCGACGGGGCGCCGTTGATCCGCGTCGTTCCGCCGCCCAGCGCCTCGATCACCGGCCGCGCGACGTTCGTCGCCCTCACGGCACCCCAGGTAGAGAAGGTTGCTTTTTTCCTCGACGGCGCGTTCGCGGCTGCGGCTGGGAAGAAGCCGTTCCAGGTGCGCATCGACGTCGGCTCGCCGCCCCGCCTGCGCACGGTCAAAGGCATCGCCTACGATCGCGCCGGTACCGTGCTCGGCGAAGCTTCGAGCACCATCAACGACCAGGTCGACGTCTTCCGCGTCGCGATCATCTCGCCCGTTGCCGAGTCGCTCAACGGCAAGACGACGTTCGAGATGGATGCAGAGGCGCCGCCGGGCCATCGCGTCGCGAGCCTCGATCTCTATTGGAACGATCGGAAAGTCGCGACGCTCGACCAGCCGCCGTATCGCCACGCGATGAACGTCCCAGACGGCTTCGGCTACTTGCGCGCGGTTGCGACGCTCGACGATGGCCGCACCGGCGAAGACACGCGCACCTACAACTCCAGCGGCTTCGTGGCGGCCGTCGAAGTCTCGGCGGTGAACTTCGCGGCGACGGTCGTCGATCGCGAAGGCCATCGCATCCCGAACCTCGGCGCGAAGAACTTCATCGTGAAGGATGAGGGCACGGCGGTGAAGCCGACGGTGCGCGACAACCCCGACGAGCCGATCACCATCGGCGTAGCCATCGACGCCTCGGCCAGCATGCGTCCGTTGCTGCTCGAGATGATGGAAACCGCCGATCGTTTTCTCCAGACGACGCTGCAGAAGCCGACGGAGCGGGCGTTCATCGTCGCGTTCGATCAGCAGCCGCACGTCATCCGCAGCTCGACCTCCGACCGCGCGGCTCTGCAGAAAGCGGTCTTCGACATCCGACCCGGCGGCGGCACGTCTCTGTACGACGCGATCGCCTTCAGCCTCCAGCAGTTTCACGGCACGGGCGGCAAACGCGCGCTCGTCGTCATCACCGATGCGCGCGAAGGCGCGAGCCAGCAGAGCGCCGAAACGTGCATCCGCATGGCGCGCGAGACCGGCGTGCCGATCTACGTCGTCGTGCCGCCGTTCGGCAACATGAGCCGCTTCGGCAGCGCGCTGGAAAGCATCACGAGCACCACCGGCGGCCTGGTGATGTACGGCCCGAAAGCGGAGGAGCAGCCGAGGCTGTTCGGCGAAATCCGGGATGAGATCCGCGGGCAGTACCTGCTCTCGTTCGTCGCGTCGGAAGACGCGAAGCCCGGAGTGTGGCGGCGTCTCACCGTCGAAGTACCGGATGCTGCGAAGGTGCGGACAGTCAGTGGATACTACGCGCGATG